>JAEHDK010000450.1 GCA_016880465.1 Micromonosporaceae bacterium | reverse complement strand
CTGGCACGTGGAAACGGCCACGGAGACCGTGCAGCTTCGGGTGACCAGGAGCGGCGGTGCCCAGCTGCACCGGGCGGCGACGGCACCGCGCGGCGCAGCGCAGCCGCCGGCCGCCCACGACCGCGACCGCGCCCACCTGCTCGACCCGGGCGACCCGCTGTTCGCCGTGATCGGCGGCAGCGCGGCCAAGCGGCGGCAGGTGGACGCGTTCCTCCGGGCGCTTCAGTCCACTGTGGAGGTACGGCCGGGTGAGCCGCTGCTCGTGATCGATCTGGGCTGCGGGAACGCGTACCTGACGTTCGCCGCCTATCGGTACCTCGCCGGCCGGGGCGCCGATGTGACGCTGGTGGGCGTGGACATCCGCGCCGACCAGCGGGACCGCAACACCGCACTGGCGCAGCGCCTGGGCTGGTCAGATCGCGTCCGGTTCGTGGCGGGCGCCATCGAGGACGTGGAACTCTCCGGTGTGGATGTCGTACTGGCGCTGCACGCCTGCGACACCGCGACCGACGAGGCGCTCGCCCAGGCGGTCCGGTGGCGGGTGCCGTACGTGCTCGCCGCGCCCTGCTGCCACCACGACATCGCGGCGCAGCTGCGGGCGGGCGGCCCGGTCCCGGCGCCGTACGGGCCGCTGACCCGGCACGGCATCCTGCGCGAGCGGTTCGCCGACGTGCTCACCGACGGTCTGCGGGCGGCACTGCTGCGCCAGTACGGGTACCGGGTGGACGTCGTCGAGTTCGTCGACTCGGCCCACACGCCGCGGAACCTGTTGCTGCGCGCCCGGTTGACCGGTGCCGCCGCGACACCGGCGCAGCTAGCCGAGTACGCCGAGCTGACCAGCGCCTGGGGGGTCACCCCGGCCCTCGCCCGCCTCCTGGCGGAAGGCCCGCAGCCGGAGGCTGTCAGTCACGACGAAGACGCTTGAGCACGCCCGTCGGCGGCCGCCCTCAGAGATCTACGGTGGCCACGGTCACGACACCACCAAGGTGTACTGCGCGGTGTGCACCGCGCCGCCGAGCTGGAAGTCGAAGAACATCCGGTACCGGCCGGGACTCGGAGCCGCCAGCCAGAACTTGACCGCCCCGCCGACCAGTTCCGGCTCCGGATGGACATGCACGTAACCGAGGTCGCCCTCGCGGACCACCACGAGATGGCCGTACGCGCCGAGGTACCGTTCGAGCCCGGTGTCCGGGGACCCGTTCGTGAACACCCGGAACAGCAGCGCGGCGACGGCACCGACCTGCGGCGTACCCTCATAGGTCGCAGTCAAGTTGTCCACTGTGGACTCACGGGCCACCGGAGGCAAGGCGTGCGGCTGGTAGGTACCCGCGATCGGCAGGTCCACGCCGAGTGTCACCGGTACCTGCCCGGTCGCTGTGATGGCGACGAAATCCGCGTACGCGCGCCAGATGCCCGGCTCCGGCAGCCCGAGGTCCACCCGCCAGGTCCCGTCCGGCGCCAGCACCGGGTGCAGGTGCTGGTACCCGCTGAGATCCCGGCGGACGACCACCAGGTGCATGGTCTTGTCGTTGTTGACGGCGAACGCCGTCACCGGCTTGCGGTCGGGGCCGTCCACCCGGAACTCGAACGGTTGCCCGGCGGCGTACGGCTTGGGCACCAGCGTGTACCCGCTGGCCGACACCGCGAGCCCACCGACCTGGTCGCTCGCGGCCGGCGCGGTGAGTCCGTGGCCGTGCGGCTGGCTCTCGTCGACGGTCGCCATGCCGGGCATGGCGGGCCTGGCACCCGTTGTCGAGCCGGGCGTATCCGGGCCGGCCATGCGGCCCAGCCCGAACCCCGCCACGAG
>JAEHDK010000449.1 GCA_016880465.1 Micromonosporaceae bacterium | reverse complement strand
CGCTAGCCTGAGTTTCCCCCTTATGTGATCAACTTCCGCGACTCGCCTTGCGGTGCTTGAGTTTGCGTCCCTCCGCGTGTATTACCTATAAATGCCGTCGATCGTGGGGAAGCGTCAGGGTAAGCAGACGTACTACTACCTGGTGGAGTCCGCGCGGGTGGAGGGCAAGCCGCGCATCGTGTCGCAGCAGTATCTGGGCAGTGCTGAGGAGGTCATGGCCAAGCTGGCTGGGCAGGGTTCGGGTGAGCCGGTGCGTAGTGCGCACAAGCGGTTCGGGGATTTGGCGGCGGTGTGGTCGGTGCTGGAGCGGCTGGACGTGGCCGGGGTGGTCGACGCGGTCGTGCCGCGGCGGGCGGACGCAGCCGCGTCGGTGGGCACCTATATGGCCCTGGCCACGGCGAACCGGATCGTCGATCCGTGCTCGAAGCTGGCGTTTGCGGACTGGTGGGCCAGCACGGCCGGGCCTCGGATGGTCAAGCTGAGCGACGCGGCCCTGGACCATCGCCGGTTCTGGGATGCGATGGACGTGCTCTCGCAGGCGGATCTGCGTGTGATCGAGACCACGTTAGGTCGGCGGATGGTGACCGAGTTCGGGCTTGACCTGTCGGGCCTGGTGCTGGACATGACCAACTTCGCCACGTACATCGACTCGACCAACCAACGGGCGCCGATCGCGGCGCGGGGCAAGGCGAAGCAGAAACGGACCGACCTGCGGCTGGTCGGGTTGGCGCTGGTGGTGACCCGCGACGGTGGGGTGCCCATCGTGTCGCACGCCTACGCCGGGGACCGGCCCGACGTGACCCAGTTCGCGACCGTGGTCGAGGAACTGATGGCCGGCTACCGGCACCTGGTCGAGCAGGTTGAGGACCTGACGTTGGTCTACGACGCGGGTCAGAACTCCGGTGACAACCACGCGCTGGTCGAGGGCAGCGAGATCGGGTTCGTGGGCTCGCTGCCACCCTCGGACCACCCGGACCTGTTGGCCGTGCCCATGTCGCGGTACCGAATCGTCGACGCCGACCGGTTTCCGGGCCTGACCTGTGTGGACACCACAGTGACCGCGCTCGGTGTCACCCGCCGCGCGGTCCTGACCCACTCGCAAACGCTGCACGACAAGCAGTCCCGCGGGTTCGACCAGACCCTGGCCAAGGCCCGTCGCCGGCTGGTCGAGCTGCAGCAACGGTTGGCCCGGGGCCGTACCCGCCGCGGCCGCGACGCGGTGCAGGCCGAGATCACCACCATCCTCAAACCACGCTGGGTGGGCGAGGTCATCACCACCACCCTGACCGGCTACACCCCGGCCGAACTGCGTCTGACCTGGCGCACCGACACCCGCGCCCGAGCCCGTCTGGAACAACGCATCTTCGGCAAACGGATCCTGTTCACCAACCGCGACACCTGGACCGTCGCCGACGTCGTGGCCGCCTACCGCTCCCAGTCCGAAGTGGAGTCAGACTTCCGGCAACTCAAAGACCCCCACGTCGTGTCGTTCAGCCCGATGCACCACTGGACCGACTCGAAGATCCGAGTGCACGTGTTCTACTGCGTACTCGCCCTCGCCATCGCCCACCTCATGCGCCGCGAAGCCCGAAACGCTGGCCTGCACATGTCCGTCCGCGAACTGCTACATACCCTGGCCGGCATCCAGGAAACCGTGCTGCTCTACCACGACGGCGGCAAAGGCCGCCCACGCGCCCGACGCATGATCACCGACATGGACCCCACCCAGCAACGCCTCGCCGACTTGTTCGGCATCGACAGCTACGCACCAACCCGCTGAGCACCGGCGCGCCCGACGATCTTAGGTAATACACCCCCGACCGCCGAAGCCCAACTCCACCAGCCAAAACAAACCCAAGATCAAACTACGGGGGAAACTCAGGCTAGAAGTCGCCGCCGAAGTCCCCGCCGCCGAAGTCCCCGCCGAAGCCGCCGCCGCCGAAGTCCCCGCCCGCGTAGTCGCCAGCGGCGTAGTCCCCGCCGGCGTCGCCTCCGCCATCGCCGCCCCCGTCGCCGCCCGGGTCCCAGCCATGCTGGTCGGCGTAGTCCAGACCCTCCTGGTACCCGGTGTCGTGTCCGCTGTCGCCCCATCCCGGCGAGAACAACGCGTTGAACACCATCAT
>JAEHDK010000448.1 GCA_016880465.1 Micromonosporaceae bacterium | reverse complement strand
CCTGGGCGCGACGTCGCGCTCGAGGTGGTCGAGGACTCGCGGCGGTGGATCTGCCGTCACCACGAGGTTTCGGTCCGACGTTGGGCCTGGCGTACCCCGTACGTACGATCCGTGATGGCGCCGCCCCGGGTACGGTTGCGCATCCGTCGGCGAGTCGCGTCGGATCTTGCTCTGGATGGGCGCGGACGGCAGTGATGGCGAGCACGCGAAGTGATAGCGGGCGAGCAGGCGGGCGGTTGCGGGCCGCCGGTGCACGTCTTTCCACAGGTCGTAGCAGCCGTGGAAGTAGCGGATCTCGTGGGTGACCTGCTTCGGGCCGTGGTTGCCGTAGCAGCCCTGTAGGTAGGCGGCCAGTTTCCGGATGCTGAAGTGGGTGAACGGCAGTCCGAGTTTCTTGGGGCGCGTCGTGGCTGTCGCCACGATGAACGCGACATCGTCGTCACTGATGCGGCGGGGCGCCCCGCCCACCCAGTGAGGGTCCAACGCGGCCAGCCCCCGATCGTTGAACGCGTGGATCACATCGCGGACGGTGTCCTCATCGGCGGCCACCAGCCGGGCGATCGCCGGCACCGGCGTCCCGGACGACGACGCAAGGATCATCAACCCGCGGCGGAGACCCGGACAGATTCCTGACGGCCCCGCTGGACCAGCCGCAGCAGGGACTGGCCCTCGTCCTGACTCAAGCGACGGGCTCTGCAAGGCACAGGCATCACGCACCCCCAAACCCACCCTCCAAGATCAAGGACGAGCCTGGTCCGCCCCGAAACCTCGCATCCGGCACGGCGCGTCGCCAACCCGGTCAAAGTTAGTGGTCACCGCGCTTAGGTGACGCCTCGCTGTCCACTGTGGAGTCGGCTGTCGGGCGCCGTCCCCAGTGCCCGCGTTCACCGCTCGCGGTCGGCGTGCGGCTTCTCGCCACCGAAGCGGGGCTGCAGCGCTCGTCGTAGTAGTCGGCCGCATCGGCGACCGTGTCGCAGGCATGGGTCAACCCGTGGCTGGTGAGCGTGCCGGCGGCACACTGCCGCTCAGACGGCACCCCACGAGTACGGCCGGGTCCAGGGTCACCGGCAGCAGCTCGCTGCCCCGCCCGATGGCCAGCGGGATCAGCACCTCCTGGCCGGCCGGGTGGATCGTGGTGTGCCAGTCGCCGTCCTCGCCGAGCAGCCGGACCACGATGGCCGGCACCGGACCGAGGTGTTCGCGCCACGGCCGCAGCTCGACGTGCCAACAGCACGGGATGCCCGCGGCGGCGTACAGCGCCGTCTTGCGCACCCGGTCGTCGGACGCGTTGGATCGGGACACCACCTCAACGACGGTGTGGACCAGGTCGGCCGGGATGCCGCGCGGGTGCTCCCCAGGGTCGGCCGTCGTGACCAGTACGTCGGGCACCGGCCCGTCGCCGTTGTCGAGCCGTACGGTGGCATCTCCTCGATCGCAGGCTGCCAGTATCGCACCTGCGGGGTCTGGCACGCTGGAGGCGTGAGCTACCGGCTGCTCGCCACCGCTGTCCTGGTCGTGCACTTCGGCTACCTGGCGTACGTCGTCCTGGGTGGGTTCGTCGCGTGGCGCTGGCCGCGCAGCATCGTCGCGCACGTGCTCGCGGCGCTGTGGGGGTTCGCGGTGGTCACCATCCCGCTCGACTGCCCGCTGACCGCGGTGGAGAGCTGGGCCCGCGGCCGGGCCGGTCAGACGGTGCCGACCCGTGGCTTCGTCGACCGGTACATCGAGGGCGTGCTGTACCCCGAGCGGTACACCGCGCTGCTGCGGATCCTCGTCGCAGTCGCGGTGGTGGGCTCCTGGCTGGGCTTCGTGCTCCGCCGGCGGGCGGCCGCGCGGCGCCGCCACCCGACGAGCGGGACCGCGGACACGAGCGCGAAAAGCGAGGATTCGTCACGGGGCACCGCTACGGTGTGACGCATGGCGGGACGATCGGGTCGCGGCACCACCGCGCGCCGCCCCGCGTCCAGACGCCGTAGCGGCTCGATGGTCAACCCGCTGGGCCTGCTCGGCCGCGGCATGATGTGGCTCTGGATGGGCCTCGCGCACACGGTCGGCTGGGCCGTGCGGGGCGTTGGCCGGCAGGCCGCCACCGCCAAGGAACTCGATCCCGAGCACCGCCGCGACGGCGCCGGCTTGCTGCTCCTCGGCGCCGCGCTGCTGCAGGCGGTCGCCGTGTGGTTCTCCTCGGCCGGTCCGGTCGGCGCCTGGCTGGCCAGTACGACGCGGTTCTTCGTGGGTGACATCGCCGTCGCGTTGCCGGTGCTCCTGCTGCTGGGCGCGATCCGGCTGTTGCGCGAGCCGGGCGACCCGGCGCACCGCGGCCGCGGGGTCGTCGGCTGGACCGCCTTGTTGCTGGCGGCCGCCGGGCTCCTGCACCTCGCCAGGCACCCGATCAACCCGGTGCAGATGGACCACGCGGGTGGGCTGCTCGGGAAGCTGTCCGGCGGCGCGCTGCGCGGCGCCGTGACCGGCTGGGTCGCCGCACCGCTGCTCGTGATGCTGTTCGGTTTCGGCGTACTGGTCGTCACCGCGACGCCGATCAACCGCGTACCGCAGCGGTTGGCCCAGCTGCGCGACCTCGCCCTCGGGCGCACGCCGGACGAGTCCATTGTGGACGATGATGAGCTCGACGAGCCCGCGGTCGAGCACGCCGCACCCGGGCTGCGCCGCCGGTCGTCGAGCCGGCGCGCTGCGGTCTACGCGGACGAGACCGAGGCGCCGGAACCGGTTGTGCGCGAGCCCCTCGTGCCCCGCAAGCCGGACCGGGTGCCGGCCATGCGGCGTCGGGCGGAGCCGCCGGAGCACTCGCCGCTGCCCACCCGGGCGGAGCAGCTCCTGCTCTCCGGCCTCGGCGGCGACTACACCCTGCCGCCCGCCAACCTGCTGCGCCCCGGCGGGCCGGCACGGACCCGCAGCAAGGCCAACGACGAGGTGATCGGCTGGCTGACCAGCGTCTTCGACCAGTTCGACGTCGACGCCGCGGTCACCGGGTTCACCCGCGGGCCGACCGTCACCCGGTACGAGGTGGAGCTGGGCCACGGGGTGAAGGTGGAGCGGATCACCCAGCTCTCCCGCAACATCGCGTACGCGGTGAAGTCGCCCGACGTACGGATCATCAGCCCGATCCCGGGGAAGAGCGCAGTCGGCATCGAGATCCCGAACAGTGACCGGGAGAACGTGGCGCTCGGCGACGTGCTGCGCTCGCGGGTGGCCACCGCCGACCACCACCCGCTCATCGTGGCGCTGGGCAAGGACATCGAGGGCGGCTACGTCGTGGCCAACCTGGCGAAGATGCCGCACATCCTGATCGCCGGCGCGACCGGAGCCGGCAAGTCGTCCTGCCTCAACACGCTGCTGATGTCGCTGCTGGCCCGGGCGACCCCGGACGAGGTCCGGCTGTTGCTGGTCGACCCGAAGCGGGTCGAGCTGACCCACTACGAGGGCATCCCGCATCTGGTCACCCCGATCGTGACGAACCCGAAGCGGGCGGCCGACGCGCTCGACTGGGTCGTCCGCGAGATGGACATGCGGTACGACGACCTCGCCGCACACGGCGTACGGCACATCGACGACTTCAACCGCAAGGTGCGCTCGGGGCAGATCGTCGCGCCACCGGGATCCGAGCGCGTTATCCGGCCGTACCCCTATCTGGTCGTGATCGTCGACGAGCTCGCCGACCTCATGATGGTGGCGCCCCGCGACGTCGAGGACGCGGTCGTACGCATCACCCAGCTTGCCCGGGCCGCCGGCATCCACCTGGTCCTGGCCACCCAGCGGCCGAGCGTCGATGTGGTCACCGGCCTTATCAAGGCCAATGTGCCGTCCCGCCTCGCGTTCGCCACCTCCTCGCTCGCGGACTCCCGGGTTATCCTCGACCAGCCCGGCGCGGAGAAGCTGATCGGCCGCGGCGACGCCCTGTTCCTGCCGATGGGCGCGAGCAAGCCCATCCGCATCCAGGGTGCCTGGGTGGACGAGGTGGAGATTGCCGACATCGTGAAGCACTGCAAGGCGCAGCGCGAGCCGGAGTTCCGGCCGGACGTGCTCACGCCGGCGGCCGATCCCAAGAAGAAGATCGACGAGGATGTCGGCGAGGACCTCTCCCTTCTCCTACAGGCGATCGAGCTGGTCGTCACCTCGCAGTTCGGCTCGACCTCGATGCTGCAGCGCAAGCTCCGCGTCGGCTTCGCGAAGGCGGGCCGGCTCATGGACCTCATGGAGACGCGCGGGATCGTCGGCCCGTCCGAGGGCTCGAAGGCCCGTGAGGTGCTGATCAAGGCGGACGAGCTGGACGACGTGCTCGCGGAGCTGCGCGGCGATGACTGAGGCGGGGCCCGGGCCGGCCGTCCGGGTCAGCACCCTGGAGCTGTTCTTCGACCTGGTATTCGTATTCACGGTCACCAGCCACGACCGTGCTCGCCGACCGGCCGACCGCGGGCACGGTGCTCCGGGTGGTCCTCATGCTGGGCATCATCCTGTGGATGTACGGCGGGTACGCGTGGCTCACGAACGCGGTCGCGCCGCTCCAGTTTCCGGCGCGGGTTGCTGCTGACCGGCATGGCCGGCTTCCTCACCATCGCGCTGGCGGTCCCGACCGCGTTCGCGGGTGCGGGGCTGGCGTTCGGCATCGGGTACTTCGTCGTCAACGCCGTCCACACTGGATTATTCTGGTACTCCGGCGGTCCGCGGGCCGCCCGGGCCGTCGCCGGCATCGCGCCGTACAACCTGGCCAGCGCGCTCCGTGCCGCGGTGGTCGCCTTCGCGATCGTCCCCTTAGGACGGTTGAGCGCGGTCGCCCGGCTCACCGGCCTGCCGGTCCGCCGCTGCCGGCCAGCGTCCAGCTGAGCGAGCCGACCGACACTATCGTCCACACGCCCTCCAGCAGCAGGACACCCCAGTCGCGGCCGAGCAGCGCGACGACCGCGAGCACGCCTCCGCCGACCGCGTTCAGGACGAGGTACAGGACGGACCGGCCGTCGAGCCACCCGGCCTGCGCGGCGGCGAACGCGGCGAGAATGAGGATCGCGCCCAGCACCTGCAGTACCTGAATCATGATCAGCTCCCAGGCTAGATTACTCTCGGTGCGTGT
>JAEHDK010000447.1 GCA_016880465.1 Micromonosporaceae bacterium | reverse complement strand
TCCGCATGCTGCCGGCCGGTGAACCCGACGAGGCACACCTGCGGGTGCGGTTCACGTTCGCCGACGGCGGTCCGCAGCTGCGCTTCGTGGACCAGCGGACGTTCGGCGGGCTCATCCTGTCCGAGGGCGGCGCCGAGCTGCCCGCCGAGATCGCGCACATCGCCCGCGACCCACTGGATCCGTCCTTTGTGGATGAGGACTTCGTCGCCGCCGTGCGGCGCAAGCACACCGAGGTGAAGCGCGCGCTGCTCGACCAGTCGCTGATCTCCGGGGTCGGCAACATCTACGCGGACGAGGCGCTGTGGCGGGCGATGCTGCACGGCGCCCGGCCCACCAACGGGCTCACCCGGCCGGCCGTACGCCGCCTGCTCGGCCACGTGCGCGACGTCCTGGGCGAGGCGTTGCGCGCCGGCGGTACGTCCTTCGACTCGCTCTACGTCGACGTGACCGGGGAGGGCGGCTACTTCGAGCGGTCCCTGCATGTGTACGGCCGCCAGGACGAACCGTGCCACCGGTGCGGTACGCCGATCCGCCGCGAGGCGTTCATGAACCGGTCGTCGTACTCGTGCCCGCGGTGCCAGCCCCGGCCGCGGCGGACGGCCGCTACCGGCCAAGGGCGGACAGCGGGCAGGCGCCACGGGGGTACGGCGGCGTCAGCACGGGTCGCGCCAGGCGTCCAATGAGGACCGTTTGCGCATCGAGGCGAACCCGTACGCCCGCGCCGCCGGGCAGAACGACTCGACCGGGAGGTCGTACTCCACCTGGAACACCGCCTTGCCGGCCGTGAGGAACGGCTCCAGCGCGGTGCAGTCGGCGTGCCGGAAACACTCCTCGTTGATCGCGAAGTCGAAGTCCGGCTCGAGCGCGGTCACCTGGTCCAGGTCGTTCTTCAGCGCGATGGCGAGCCGCCGGGCGTGCGCCAGCGCGGCGACCTGGCGGTTGAACGTGAGCTGGTCGCCGCTCGTCAGCGCGAACCCGGTCGGGTTCAGGTAGCCGTCGACGTGGTCCGCTTCGACCGCGTCGAAACCCTTGTCCCGGCACATCGTGAAGCGGTCCGACAGGATCGGCTTGAGCACGTCCCAGCGGCGGATGTCGAGCCACCGCTCGCCCGGCCGGCCGGTCGTGGCCCCCTGCACCGACGCCGGGAAGCGGGCGGCGTCGGGCCGGAAGTCCTCGCTCACCCCGGCGTTGACGTGGCAGATCACCTTGCGCCCGGCCGCGTGCAGCCGGGCGACGTCGGCGGCCGCGGTACTGAACGCGTCCAGTTCGTAGACGTGGGCCGGCACGGTCAGGTCCAGCACCCCGGTGAGCTGTACCTGCCAGTCCAGCTGGGTCTTGGTCAGCCAGGCGGTGGACGCCGTGCCGGCCCGGGCCGCGCCCAGGCCCGGCCGCGGGCCGGTGTCGAGGCCGGACGGCGGCGGGGTACACCCGGCCAGCAGCAGCGCCGCGAGCAGCAGCCACCCCGGCCGGACTCGGGCCATCAGAGCGTCACCGGCTCCCGGCACCAGGACGGCAGGCCCTCGTACGGTGCCTCCGCGGGTCGGTCGGTGACCAGCCCGAAGCCGGCGCCGCGGGCGCGGAGCAGGTCGCGCGCCCGGGACAGGTCGGCGGGCGGAACCCCGTACACCAGATGGCCGTCGCCGTGCTCCGCCCGCTCGCCGGACCACTCCAGGTACGCGTCCCAGGTGCCCTCGAACGCGCAGACGGCCGCGCCGAGGCTGCGGTAGAGCGGGTCGGGCGGGGCGGCCGGGTTCAGGACGAGCTCACCGAACCCGATGCGCCGCGCGGCGCGGATGGCGAGTGCGACCGGCCCGACCGAGAACGGCGACGTCGGCGCCTGGTCGCAGAACAGACCGCGCACCGGGTACGCCGCCCAGCCGCTCACGTCGGCGAGCAGCCCGGACAGCGGCCGGCCGGCGAAGCCCAGGTCGACGTAGCCGAGCATGGGTACGCGGGCGGAGGCGAGCCTCGTGGTGGCGTCGGCGTACGCCGGGTCGCGCCCGAAGCGCGGGCCATCGGTGATGCGTACGACGATCGTCACGTCGTCGAGCCCGGCGATCGCGGCCCATGCGGCGGGCTGCGCCGACGGGTGTACGTACAGCGGCATGAGCGTCTTCATCGTGGGCTCCGCGGGTCGAGGACTGGCCGGGGCGATGGACGCGTCCGGCCGGCCGTTCCTGGCCCAGCGGCCGCCCGGCGGGTAGGTGCGCACCGCCCCACTGGCCTAACGACTCGGGCCGCGGCGGCGGCACGGGCCCCGGGCCGGTCGACCCGCCGTCAGACGCTGCCGAACAGCTGCGTCCAGTACGGCGTACCACCGGCGTTGTAGGCCAGACCTACCCCGATGGCGCGGGCGGCGCAGTTGAGGATGTTGGCGCGGTGGCCGGAGCTGTTCATCCAGCCGGCCATCACGTCGGCGGCGGTGCGGTACCCGTAGCCGATGTTCTCCCCGATCGCCTGCTGGTACCCGGCCCGCCGCGCGCGATCCCACGGCGTGAGGCCCTCCGGGGTGTTGTGGTCGAAGTAGTTCCGGACGGCCATGTCGGCGCTGTGCCCGCGGGCCGCCGTACGCAGCCGGCTGTCCGAGTGCACCGCGGCGCAGCCGGCCTTGCCCCGCTCGACGTTGACGAGCGTACGGACCTCGTCCTCCATCCGCTCGACCCGGCTCGCACTGCGGGTCGGGCTCGGCGCGCCCGGTGCCGTCGCGGTGGGCGGCGCTGGGACGGCGGAGGTCGGCGATCCGGCCGGCATCCCGGCGCTGGCCGTGGAACCAGCCGCCGTGCCGGGTGCGGCGGCCGGCGCCGCGCTCGGCGCCGATCCGGTGGGGCGCAGGAGCGCTCCGGCGCCGGCGACCAGGAAGATGGCGGCGAGGAGAGCGACCACGGTGTACGGGCGCCCCGCGGTGGGATCGCGGTGTCTGCCGGGCACCGGCTGACCCTATGGGCGCCGGCCGAATAGGACAACCCGTCGAAGTCACGCCAACCGGCCTGCATGAACTTGACTACGCCGAAGGGACGGCGGAGGATGGGTGTGTCGCCAGTCGCGCCCGACCATGCCCATGCTCAGGCTGTATAAACCTGGGAGTGAGCGAGGTTGCCGCGGTCCGCTGGGCGCGCGTTGGCCGGCTCTACCGGCAACGCATCACAAGGAGAAGATATGGCGAAGGCCCTCTACGGCCACGTGGGTAGCGCGCCGGACCGGCGACTGCTCGACGAGGTCACCACACTGCGTGCCAGGGTACGGGC
>JAEHDK010000446.1 GCA_016880465.1 Micromonosporaceae bacterium | reverse complement strand
GCCGGCCGGGGCTTCGGCGACGCCCGCGTCCCCCGCGCCGACCTGCCGCTCCGGCGGCGGGCACACGGTCGTCCTCACGCTGTTCACCCGGGTGCCCGACCTGCGGCGGGTCGGCGTACCGCAGGCCCGCGGCACGCTCGGCCGGCAGGGTCTCGACCTGGAGATCCAGTCCGGGCCGGCCGACCGGGCCGCGCTGGTCGGCGTACAGGTGACCCCGGCCGGTACCCGGATCGACCTCGACACAGTGCCGTACGCCACCAAGCGCGTGCAGGTCCGCACCGGCCTCGCGGTGCCCAAGGTCGTCAGCATGACGGACACCGACGCCTGTGCCGCGCTCGACCGGGCGCGCCTGGTCTGCCAGGTACGGCCCGCCGGCCAGCCGGCCGGGCAGGTGACCGCGCAGGAGCCGGCCGCCGGCGAGATCGTCGCCGAGAAGAGCACGGTCGTCCTTGCGGTACGCCGGGACCAGCCGCTGGCCGCGACCGTGCCGGACGTACGGGGCCAGCCGGCCGGTGCGGCGTGCGACCTGCTGGCCGCCCGGAAGCTCCAGTGCCAGCTGCCCGACCTGCCGCCGGACACCCCGCCCGGCCTCGTCGCGGAGCAGAGCCGGCCGCCCGGCGCGCAGGTGCCGGTCAACACGGTCATCGACCTGCGGCTCCAGCCGGCGCGCGGGATCCCGGTACCCCGCGTGCTGGACATGCTCGAGACCGAAGCGTGCACCGAGATCAACGCGGCCGGGCTCACCTGCCGGCTGAACGTCGCCCAGGACGGCGCCATCCCGGGGAAGATCACCCGGCAGGTACCCGACCCGGGCACGCTCGTCGCGCCCGAGTCCGAGGTCACCGTCCAGATAGCCCGCGAGCAGCCGCCCGCGCCCGACCCGTCGGCGTCCGGCGGCCAGGGACTGCCCGAGCCGGACCCGCCGATCCGCGCGCCGGGCTGGTTGATCGCGGCCGGAATCGCGGCCATCGTCGCGGGCGGCGGGCTCCTCCAGCGCCTGCGCAAGCGCCGTTCGCGCGCGGCCGGCACGGTGCAGGTACGCGTCGTACCCGGCGCGCCGCGGATCGGCGCGACCGAGGCCCGGGAGTGGTGCTGACGACCGTCGGAGCACTGCTGCAGCCGGACAGCGAGTCGATCGCGCATCAGGCGGCCAACCTGCTCGGTACCGGCCGGGCGGCGGTCCGGCTGCCGCCGGCTGACCTCTACGGGCAGGTACGTGCCGGGTTCACCGCGCTGCACGACATCCGGATCGGTGACGTCCTGCAGCTCGCCTGGCAGACCAGCCGTACGCTGCGCGAGGCCGCAAAGCAGTCGGTGCGTACGCGCACACCGCAACCGGTGCACCTCAACGGGTACGCCGTGCCGTGCGACTACGCGCCGGAGCTGGAGCTGCTCGTCAACCAGAAGCGGGTCGCGGTCATCCACTTCGGACTGCGGGTCACCCTGGAGCTGTTCAACTTCACCGGCACCGTCCACAATGGACGACTCGTGCGGCTGCACAGCGACGTGTTCGACGTGACCGCCGCACTCAGCGCCGAAGGGCACCTGCTGGCGCAGCGTACGACGCACCTCGACCTCGCGGTGGAGCTGCCGGTGCCGGCCGCGGGCATCCCGCTGCTGCGCGGCGTGTAGGTCCGGCCGGGGGTCGCACTCCGGTCAGTCACGACCCGGCATGGTGCCGGGCGAGGCGCTCGGCGGTACGGGCGATGGTGTTGGCCATCCCGCCGAAGACGAGCGGATGGCTGGGTGAGACGCCCTTCCAGTACAGGTGGCCCGCGAGACCCTTGGGAAGGAACACCGCGCGCTGCTCGTACCGGCTGCGCGCACCGTCCGGAAGTACCCGCATCTCCAGCCACGCGCGGC
>JAEHDK010000445.1 GCA_016880465.1 Micromonosporaceae bacterium | reverse complement strand
GATCAGCGACCCGGACGACCGTGGCACCGGGCCCGCATTGACACCGTTGGCGTACAGGGCCTGCAACACGATCCACGTGCCGTCAGCGCCGGACTCGCGGCCATTGGTGGGGATCAGGTCGACGGTGTTGCGCAGGCGCTCCCGCAGATCCAGCGCGGTCAGCGACGCGGTACCCCGGCCCGCCGAGGTCGGCAGCGCGCGGGACAGGCCGGTGAACCGGCGCACATAGAGCGGGCCCGCATCGGTCAGGTAGCCGACGTCGGCGACGACCGGGCGGCGGATCCGTTCCTTTCCGCCGATCGGCGACGACGAGCCGCGGGTGAAGTACCACGCCGTGGTGGTCGAATCGTCCGCGAGGTCGCCGCCGGTCAGGTCGGCTTTCAGCTCGGCCGCCGCGTATCCGGCGGCGAGCCGGACCTGCTGAGGAAACTCGGTGGACAGTGACCGGTCGACGCTGAACCCGTCGGCCCGCCGGGACAGGTCATCCACACCGGCGTACCCGTCGACGTCGAAGTCCAACATCAGCCGGGTCAGCACGGTCTGCTCGCCGCGCTCCACCACGGCGGCGAAGTCGTCGGGCAGGGCCACGCCATCCGCGTCGACGGTGATCACGTCACGCCTGGCTGAACGCAAGCGAGCCGGCAGTGACCCCGGCGGCGGTGCCGACCAGCCGGTAGACCTCCCACAGGCACGACAGGTCGGCCACGAACGGGAAACCCATGTCAAGGGCGTTGCGGTCGTTGTTGATGTTGGCCGCCGGAGTACCGAGCCGGGCGATCGGCCGGTACAGCACCAGCCCGGCGGTACCCGACACCCACGACACGGACAACTGCACCGCGGTGATGGTGCGCACGCCGGTGTCGCCGCCTTGCAACGGGAACGGCAGAAACCATCCGGCGACCGCACCGGACAGGCCGGTGACGACCGCGGAACGGCCGGCCGTGCCGTCAGCCGCCGTGTAGGTGATCGTGATGGTCGGGGTGGCCGCGCCCATGGCGGCGTACACCTCCACGGCGGCCAGCCAGCCGAGCCCGTTGGTCGACGGCGCCGGTACACCGGCGGCGACGGTGGCATCCCGCGCCGGCAGCGTGCCGGTCGCAATGGCCTGGCTGCCGGTCGACGTGACCACAAACGTGTTGTCCCACAACCGGTCAGCGACCAGCACCCCCCCGACGTTGGCGGCCTGCTCCGCCTCCAGCCGGGCCAGATAGGAGCGCTTGTTCGCCACCGACGCCGGCGCCGACACCGTGCCCGTGTAGGGGGCCGTCCGGGCGGAGCCGTTGATCCCACCCGCCGGCGCCACACCCGGGCCTGGGCTGCCGGCGACCAGGAACGTCGAATGCAGCGCGCCGGCGGCCTGGCCGGTGAACGCAGACTTGGAGTAGTCCGTCGGCCCGGGCAGCGCACCGATCGCGTACTGGTCGAGTGTCAGACCCATTGTCATCCCACTTCCACAAGTGTCGCCGTCAGGTTGTGCTGGTTGATCAGGTCGTACTGGTCGGGCAGATCCAGCCACGACACCTGCGGCATGCCGGTGCCGAGCACCCACGGCCGGACGCCGTCGTACATGTCCAACTGCGGCTGGTCGACCAGGACGTCCACTGTGGAACCGAATACCCAGTCGTTGGTTGCGGCCGCGAGGTAGCTCGTGGCCCCGTGTGCCCAGCCGCCAGTCAGGGCGCGCCACGGCGACCATCGTTCGGTGCCGAGCCGGGTCATCCCGATCCCCGATACGGGCGCCGACACGGTACCCGCGTTCAAACGCAGTTCCACCGTCAGGTACGCCGCGCCCGGTGGCGGGGTCGTACGGTTGACCATCACCTGGGCCCAGGAGTTGTCGTCGATGCTCGCCGGAGTCCCGACGGTCTCTGCCACCGCAACAGCGCCGGTGACGTCGAGCCAGCGGAATACGGCGGCAACGTCGAGCACCGGGTCAGCGCCACTACCCCGCAGCCAGGCTGAGAACGTCCAGGGCTCGCTGGACGGCACCGGAAAGCCCAGCAGCCACGGGGCAGGCGGATCGAACAGCAGCCGGCCGCTGAGCACCGTTCGCGGCACCGACCAGCGGAAGGTCTTGGGCCCCTGCTGCACCACGGCCGACTGCACGCCAACCGTCTCGCCGCTACCCGCCACCACCGACAGGCCGGACGCGTCCGACGTTGCCGAACCCGCCGATGACTGGTTCAGCGTGAGCATGTTGCGCCGCTCCGGGTCGATCAGCGTGTACGGGCCGGGTCCGGCCGCCCCGGTCGCGAACCGCTCGAACACCGACAACTGATCCAGGGTCAGCGCCTGCCAGGCCAGGTCGTAGGTGCGCCGGCCGTCCGGGGCGAACTGCACCACCCGGCCGCCGCCGAGCGTGTCCTGCACCGACGAGCGCCGCGCCCACACCGGTTTGCGGCCGCGGCTGGCCAACGGCAGCGCAACCAGTGCTCCGGGTCGTCCGATGTAGAAGGTCATCGGCCCGGTCCCCGCCGTTCGTTGGCCAGGTGGGCGCCGTCGACCGCGAACGCCAACTGCTTGCCGTCGAGCATCAGAACCACCGGCCGGCCGGAGACCACGTCTGCCAGCACCCGGGCGATCATCTCGGCGAAGGCCCGCATGTCGGCCTTGCTCCAGCTGGCGCCGGCCGGGGTGACCGTCTCTCCCCGATGGACCTCGGCGATGCCGGTCTTGGTGATGATGCCGCCGCTGTCCAGGTGCGGGATGTCGGGCACGCCGATGGTGATCCCGCCGAAGCTCTTACCGAACAGGCTGAATCCCGGCACCTTGAATTCGAGCCCGTTCCACTTGTCGATGATCCAGTTGATGGCGCTACGGAACGCCGACTTCAAACCGTCCCACATGCCCGACACGGCGGAACTGATGCGGCCGGGCAGGCCCTGCACAAACCCCACGACCGTGTTGAACGCGGACACTACCCAGTTCTTGGCGGAGATCACGGCGTCTTTAATTGCTCGGAACACATCCACCATCAGCGAGATCCAGAAGATCAGCAGTTGGATGGACCCGATCGTGCCGTGTATCAGGAACGTGAGGATCGGACCTAGGACAGGCAGCACCTTCTCCACCACAAAGTCGATCACCGTTTTGAACGCGTTCCGCAGTGTGATCAGTTGGTCGTGATGTTCGGCAATGGCCGTCTTGACGGCGGCGATCGCCTCCCGCACTCCGGCAAACGCCCGCTGGGCGAGGTCTTGCAAGATGGGCAGCACGTTGGCCTGCAAATAGCCCCACAGGGCGCGCAGCCTGGGTAGCACCTCCTCGCCGACCCACCGGGCGAACTCCCGCAGAGCCGGTATCGCGTGGTCGCGGAACGCGGGCACGAGCACATCGCGGATCCATGCCCCGGCCCGTTGCAGAGCCGGCACCAGCCTGTCCTCCAGGACTGGCAGGACCCGGTCAGTGAACACCGTCGCGAGCCGACCCACTACCGGCAGCACAAGGTTCCCGAGCCGCTCTTTGAAGTTGTCCCACGCGACGGCTGCACGCTGCGCCGGATCCGCGGCGGCTGCGGCCGCACCGCCGAACTCGGTCTTCAACTCCTTCAATATGATCTTCTGGGCTTCCATCGTCTTACCCGACGCCACCAGCGCCTTGATCTGCTTGACCTGGTCGTCGGTGAACGCCACACCCACCTTGCGCAGCGCCGTGATCCCCTTGATCGGATCGTTGAGCGCCTTACCGACCTGGATCGTCGCCGAGTGCAGACCCTCCTCCGACACGGTGCCGTGGTTCATCGCCGCGGTCATGTCCACAATGGCCTGCGTCGCCTCGTCGAAGACCTGGTTTCCCTTACCCGCCGCGTTGCGGATGTTGGTGAACGTGAGCAGCAGGTTCTCCGCGCCCTGAATCGCCTCATCGTCCACGCCGACCAGGTTGCTGACCGACTCGGCCAGATCGGCCACGTGCCCGCTGGACACCTTCGCCGCACCGCCGGTCGACTTGATGACCGCCTCGGTAAGCCGGCCCACCTGCGCCGCCTGCCGCGCCTCGGCCAGCGCCTCGCCGGCGAAGCCGAGCACCGCCCGGCCAGCCAGCAGCACGCCGACCGCGGCCGCCACACCCGTCAGGGCGCCCTTGAACGCTGACCCGAACGTCCTGCCGGAATGCTCCCCGCTGCTGGTCATCGCCGGGGTGGCTTCCCTGGTGAACATCCCGGTGTCGGGCCGCACCCGGATGAACGCCTCGCCAATCTTGCGGCCGGCCATCAGCCGTCACCCGTCACGATCTCGCCGCTGCCCATGCCCTCCACGAATGCGGCGACCTCGGCGGCTCGCTGCTCACGGCTGGCCGGCCGCGGCGACGTGGCGAGAATCGTGTCCAGTCGGGCCACATCCTCGTCCTTGGCGCCGAGTAGCCGCATCATGTTGCGCCGCCACATCCATTCGTCCGCGAGCACGTAGAGCACCGCCAGCCCCTGGGCGGCGGGTAGCGCCATCAGCCAGTCGCCGCCTCGCCCTCGGCTTCCGCCCGCAGTTGCGCCACCCGCTGCGGGGTCAATTGCTCCTCCCGGACCGTGCCGTCGGAGGAGATCACCCTCAACGTAGGCCCAGTGGTTGTTGGCCCATCGGATGAGTCCGAGGGCCGCCGTGTAGGGCGGGCGGTCGTGGCCTCGATCATGTCGGCCATGATGTCGACGAGGGTGCCCGGATCCGTGTGGTGTTCGCGCACGTGCAGCCGGAACCGTTCGTATCCGTCGCCGAGCGCGTCGTGGAAGAAGTCCGCGAGCGCGGCCGCGCCCTCCGGCGAGGTGGCGTCAACGTCGGCGAGGCGGGCCATCTCGCACAGGTCGAGCAGCGACACGCCGCCGGGGACGACGAAGGCCACGCCGTCCAGGTCGAACGGGAACGGCTCGGCCGGCTTCGACGTGTACGACTTGCGCGCCGTCATCATGCCCTCGCCGGGGACGCCATGATCACCTTGAAGGGCTGCACGCCGGCCGGCTTCTCGCAGTTCAACTGGAACGGCAACCCGGCCTTGTCGGCACCCTTCTTGCGGGACGACGCCACCGACCCGGCCGACAGGCACCGCCGGAAGATCCACCGTTCCTGCGCGTCATCGGACTGCCAGCCGTACATCTTGCGGGTCTCGGAGCCGAACGCCGGCGGTTCGAACGTCACGAACCCAGCGCCGGCCACGATGGTGCCGCCGTTCAACGCACGCTTCAGGTTCGTGGCGGTGATCTCCGCCAGGGTGAACTTGACCTGGATCACCCGGCCGGTCGGGGCGTACGCCACCGGGTCCAGCTCCTCGGCCACATCCACCGGGTCCACGTTCAGCTGGTAGGAGAACTCGTTGCCCTCGTGCGTGTACCCCAAGCCGACCCACGCCGCCGGCCACGGCGACACCAGGTCGGACGGCTCGGTGGACCCGAGATCGGTAATGTAGAGAGTCCCCGGCCCTAGGCCGATGGCGCTCGGGTTACCCATGACCGCTCCCTACGTGACTATGAAGTGCTCCAGGGTGCGACGCGCGAACCGTTGCGCGTCGATGAACTTGGTGCCGTACTCCGGGAAGATCAGGTAGAAGTGCTGCTTGTCCCAGCCGACGTCGTCCGCGCCGCGGGCGCGGGACGGCCGGACCGCGATCGACAGCGCGCCGCCGCCGGTGCGCACCGGGGTCGCGGACGCCAGCGCCCGGGCCATGTCCCGCGACGCGCGGTGAGTCTCCCGGGCCACGTCAGGGTCGGTTGCCAGGGCACGGATCGCTGTCCGGTCCCACACGATGCGCACACGGCCAGGCATGGTCAGGCCGACGTGCCGAGGATGACGATGTCGTATTTCACCTCAGTGCCAGCGCCACCGTTCGCCACCCGCAGCAGGTCCGACGTGCCGGCCCCGACTGGCCATCCGGCGCCACCGGCGGTGATCCCGAAAATCTGGTCGGGCTGGAGCGCAACGGTGTGAGTGGCGGCCCCGAACGGGCCGACGAACTGTGTCGCGGCCGCCCCGCCCACCACCACGTTGTTGGTGTTCGTGGGCCACGCGTAGACGAAGATCCCCTTCACCTTGACGAACGTCACGTTCGCGCCGAACGCGTCCTGTAACGCGGTGCCGGCCAGGT
>JAEHDK010000444.1 GCA_016880465.1 Micromonosporaceae bacterium | reverse complement strand
GGGGTCGTCCCGTTCGTACGGTCGGTGGCGGCGCCGGGTACCGGCGTGACCAACGTGCGCCAGCACGTGAACACCGAGAACTCGTTCATCGACGCCGAGACGGTGTACGGCGCGACCGACGTACGGCTGGACTGGCTGCGCAACGGCTCGGTGGACGGCAACCCGGACAACAACAGCGGGACGCTGCTGATGCCGGGCAACTACCTGCCACGCAAGGACAGCCGCGGCAGCCCGAGCACCGCGCCCACGATGGCGGTGGACGGCCGGCTGCTGGCCACCCCGAACAAGGCCGTGGTCGCCGGTGACGTGCGGGCGAACGAGAACATCGCGCTGACCGCCACCCACACGCTGTTCGCCCGCGAGCACAACCGGATCGTGTCGCTGCTGCCGAGCTGGGTCTCCCAGCAGGACAAGTTCCAGCTCGCCCGGGCGGTCGTGATCGCCGAGCAGCAGTTCATCACGTACAACGAGTTCCTGCCCGCGATGGGCGTCACGCTGCCCGCGTACCAGGGCTACAACGATTTCCTGAACCCGGCGACCGCGCACGAGTTCGCGACCGTCGGGTACCGGGCACACAGCATGATCCACGGCAATATCGACATCGAGACCAACGTCAGCCGGTACAGCTCCGCTGCGCTGGCCGCCCTCGAGGCACAGGGCATCGAGCTGGCGGTCAACGGCGCCGACGTCGCGTTCGAGGTACCGCTGAACGTGGCGTTCTTCAACCCGGACCTGGTGCCGCTGATCCAGCTCGGCCCCCTGCTGCAGGGCATCGGGGCGGAGTCGGAGTACCGCAACGACGAGCAGATCGACAACCAGCTGCGCAGCGTGCTGTTCCAGGTGCCGGTCAGCGGCAACCCGGAGTGCCTGGACGGCCCGACCCTGCCGGAGTGCTTCCAGGGTGTCGTCGACCTGGGCGCGATCGACATCGAGCGCGGCCGGGACCACGGCATGCCGACCTACAACCAGCTGCGCAACGCGTACGGCCTGCCGTCGAAGACCTCGTTCACGGCGATCACCGGCGAGGCGACCGAGGCGTTCCCGGCCGACCCGCTGCTGACCCCCGGCAACGAGATCAACGACCCGAACAGCCTCGACGTGACCCAGCTGTTCGACATCGACGGCAACCCGATCGCACTGGGTAGCCCGGAGGCCGAGACCTCGGCGACCCGCGAGGTACGCCGTACCACGGTCGCCGCCCGGCTCAAGGCGATCTACGGCTCGGTGAACAACCTCGACGCGTTCACCGGCATGATCGCCGAGAAGCACGTGACGGGTTCGGAGTTCGGCGAGCTGCAGCGCGCGATCTGGGCCGAGCAGTTCGCCGCCTTCCGGGACGGCGACCGGTTCTTCTACCTGAACGACCCGTTGCAGCCGTTCATCCGGCAGAACTTCGGCATCGACTACCGCAAGACGCTGGCCCAGGTCATCGCGGCGAACAGCGACATCCCGCTGGCCGACCTGGCGGCCAACGTGTTCAAGGTACCGGCCGAGGCGGCTCTGGCTGCCACCAGCGTCCAGGCCGCCACTACGGACACCGCACAGATCACCACCGCGTCCGACATGACGCGGCACAACGGTCCCGGCGGTCACGCCCCCAGCACCAGGGGCGGCAAGGTCGCCACGGTGCCCGGCACGCCGGCTGCCCGGATCGTCGGTCGCCGCGCCCGGCGCCGTACGCCGACAAAGCAGTAACCTCCCAGGTCTGACGCCGCGCTGGGCCTTCTCACCAGCGCGGCGTCGGGCCGTCCGGCCAGCGCCGGTGGGTGCGGCCGCGGCGCCGCGGTCGGTAACGATCGGGCGGCGCGCCGGTCGGTACGCGTACCGCGCCGCCGGAGCCACGTACCATCGCGCGGTGCTGGTTTGTCGACGCCGATCACGGGGAACCACCCGAGCCCGATGAAGCCCCTGTTGAACTCGCTGCGACTGCGACGCGCCGCCCGGAACCAGTTCGGCTGGCGCGTCCTTCGCCCCGGGCAGATCACCGCGATGCGGTCCGTCCTGCGCCGCCGGGACACGCTCGTGGTCCTGCCGACCGGGGGCGGCAAGTCGGCCATCTACCAGGTACCCGCTTCCCTGCTGACCGGGCCCACGATCGTCATCTCGCCGCTGCTCGCCCTGCAGCAGGACCAGATCGCCGCACTCAACGAACGGGCCGCGTCGCACCTGCGCGCGGTACGGGTGAGCTCGGCCGAGACCCCGTACCAGCAGGCCGCCGCACTGGCCGCGGTACGTGCCGGTCAGGCCCGGTTCCTGTTCACCACGCCGGAGCAACTGATGGCGCCGGACCGGTTGGCGGAGGTGCGCGCCCTGCGGCCGCGGCTCGTCGCGGTCGACGAGGCACACTGCATCTCCGCCTGGGGCTACGACTTCCGGCCGGACTTCCTCGCGCTCGGTCGGTTGATCCGTGGCCTTGGCCGGCCGCCGGTCGTGGCGCTGACGGCCACCGCCTCGCCGCCGGTGCGCGAGGACATCATCGCCCGGCTCGGGCTGCGTGACCCGCGGGTCATCGTCACGGGCCTCGACCGGCCGAACCTCTTCCTGGAGGCGGTGCAGTGCCCCGACGAGGAGTACCGCTGGCGCCGGCTGCTCGCGGTCCTCCAGGAGGGACAGTCGCCGGGCATCGTGTACGTACCGACCCGGCGGGCCGTTACCGAGTTGACACAGCGGTTGACCGCGGCCGGGTTCCCGGCGCAGGGGTACCACGGTGCCCTGCCGCACGGCCTGCGCACCCAGCGGCACGAGGACTTCCTGGCCGACCGGATGCCCATCATGGTGGCGACGTCCGCGTTCGGCATGGGCATCGACAAGCCGAACATCCGGTGGGTGGTCCACCTCGCCCTGCCGGACTCACCGGACAGCTACCTGCAGGAGATCGGCCGCGCCGGCCGGGACCAGGAGCCGGCCCGGGCAGTCCTCCTGTTCCGCGCCGAGGACGTGGGCCTGCAACGCTACTTCACCGGCGGGCAACCCGACGCGAGCCAGCTGCGCGACCTCGCCGCGCTGCTGCGGGACGGGTCGTACAGCCGCGCCGCGCTGGCCCAGCGAACCGGCCTCGGTGCCCGCCGGCTCGGCCAGCTGCTGGCCCTGCTCGAACAGGTCGGCGCGGCGACGACCGTCCAGAGTCGGTTGACCAGCCCGCCGTACGCGCCGGAGCCGGTGGCCGCCGCCGAGGACGCGCTGCGCGAGGCCGAGCGGCACCAGGCACTGCAGCGGTCCCGCATCGACCTGATGCGGCATTTCGCGGAGAGCAACCACTGCCGGGGCCAGAGCCTGCTCGCCTACTTCGGCGAGCACATGGGGCGGCCGTGCGGGCACTGCGACAACTGCTACGCGGGCACCGGGCGGGCTGCGGCCTCCGGCCCATTCCCGTTGCACAGCACGGTACGACATGCCGAGTGGGGTACCGGACTCGTGCTGCGGTACGAGGACGACCGGGTCACCGTGCTGTTCGACGACGTGGGCTACAAGACGCTGTCGGTACCCGTCGTGCGGCAGCAGGGCCTGCTCGCGGTCGAGCCGGGCTGACCGGACGGCTGACGGCAGAAACCCCCAGGGGCCTGGCTGCCCCAGGTGCCCGCGTATGACAATCGACCACGGCGAGTGGGGCCTGTCCGTCACACTCGCCGGCCCGCACTTGGCGGAGGACGGGCACTGGGGAGGACCGGTGACGATGTCGCCCGGGTACGACCGCGCGATCCGCATAGCGGTGCGCTCCGACCGGCGGCTCTTCCGCGAGGCGTTGGCCACCTGCCTCGCGGCGCGGCCGGAGTACCAGGTCGTCGGCCACGCCGCCGACCTGGATGACCTGTTCGTGCTCTGCGAGCTGCGCCGCCCGGATGTCGTGCTGGTCGACGTGGGAACCGGCCCCGGTACGGGCGACCGTACGCTGGGCCGGCTGCGCGACTGCGTGGCCCGGTGCCGGGTGATCGTCGTCTACGAGCGGCTGACCCCGGCCGAGCTGGCCGCGCTGTGGCGCCTCGGGGTCGACACGCTGGTGCCCTGCTCGCACGGGCTCGACGCGCTGCTGGTGGTGCTCGCGCGGTACCGGGACGACGGGCACCGTACGCCGGCCCGCCCGGCGCCGGACGATGGGCTCAGCGAGCGCGAGCAGGAGATCATCACGCTGGTCAGCGCGGGGCACACGGTGGGCCGGATCGCCGAGCTGCTCGACATCAGCGCCGCCATGGTCGCGAACACCAAGCGGCGGATCTACCACAAGCTCGACGTGGCGAGCCAGAGCCAGGCCGTGGCACGGGCCGCGACGCTCGGCCTGGTCGGCCGGCCACCGGTCCGGCACGCGGTCACCGGCGTAACGGCGGGCGCTACGACGGTGCTGCTGCGCGGCGGTACCGCCTGGCCCCGCCAGCAGGTCGCCGCGGCCCTGCTGGCCGGCGGCGTCCCGTTCATGATGGCTGGCTCGGCCGACCTGCCCGAGGCGGCTCCGGGCGACTACCCGGAATCCGTACTCGTGGTGCTGATCGATCCCACGCCCGAGGACTGGCCGGCCGGCCGGGACGCCGGCACGCCCGTGACCCTGGTGTGTACCGATCCGCCGCGCCGGGTGGAGGTCATCCAGGCCCTGCTCCGCGGCGCGGTGGCGGTGGTCACCGTCGACCGGGTCGCGGCCGACCTGGTACCGGCGCTGACGCTGGCCACCCAGGGGTACCTCGCGGTCGAGGCGGTTGCGGCGGGCGCCCTGCTGGACGCGGTACGGACGCCGACCGTCGCACTCTCCGGCCTGCCCGAGCTGACCTCACGGGAGACCGACATCCTGCGGTCCATCGCCGACGGGCACACGGTGCGGCAGACCGCCCGCGCGCTCGGCATCGCGGAGAAGACGGTCGAGAACACCCAGGCCCGACTGTTCCGCAAGCTCGGCGCCCGCAACCGGGCCGGTACGCTGGCCGCCGCGCACGCATTCGGCCTGCTGGAGCCGGTCGCGTCCCGGCCCGGTACGGGTGGCGGGAGCACGCCCGCGGGAGCGGCCAGCTAGGCCGCCGTACCGCGCTCGACGAGCTCGGTCGGCAACACGATCGTCCGCGGCCACGACGGGTTGCCGCTCACCCGTTGGAAGAGCAGCTCGGCCGCCGTACGGGCAAGTGCCCGGGTGTCGTACGCGATCACGGTCAGCGGCCGGGGTACGAGGTGGGCCACCTCGAAGTCGTCGAACCCGACCAGCGCCGCGTCGCTGCGCCGCCGCCACAGCTCCTCGACCACACCGAGCGTGATGCGGTTGTTGAGGCTGAAGAACCCGGTCGGCGGATCGGGCCGGTCGAGCATGTCCGCGACGGCGGCTGCGGCGCCGACCGGGTCGCGGATGCCGTCGCGCACGAGGCGCGTCTCGTACCCGACCCCGGCCGCCGCGAGCGCGTCCTGAGCGCCGTCCAGCCGCTCGCGCATGGTATAGACGCCGATCGAGTCGAGCAGGATACCGATCCGGCGGTGGCCCGCCTCGATCAGCCGCTGCACTCCGGCCCGCGCACCGCCCCGGTTGTCGAGCAGTACGGTGTCGGCGAGCAGCCCGCCGGCCGGCCGGTCGAGGAACACCACCGGGGTGCCCAGCTCGACTTCGGGGCGGAGGAACGCATGGTCGTACCCGGCCGGTACCACGATGAGCCCGTCCACCCGGCGGGAGCACAGGTCGCGCAGCAACCGCTCCTCCCGCTCGGCGTCCTCCTCGGAGCTCGCGATGATCAACAGGGTGTCGTGCTGCCGCGCGACCTCGGCCACGACGCCGGCGATCGTCGCGTAGAACGGGTTGGCGATGTCCTCGATGAGCAGCCCGACGGTCGCGGTGGCCTGCCCCGACCGCAGCGAGCTGGCCAGGTGGTTGCGGCGGAAGCCGAGCTCGGTCGCCGCCGCGAGCACCCGGTCGACGAGTTGCTGCTGTACGTGCGGGGCGTTGTTGATGACGCGCGACACCGTCTTCAGACTGACGCCGGCACGCCGGGCGACATCGACCATCGTCGGCCGCCGGGCCCGTCCGCCGTTCGCCACCCGTCGAACGGTACCGGCCGCCGATTCCCGCGCGCGACAGCGCGTACCGGGGCGGCCGCTACGGTAGGCTGACAACGTTGTCACCGCGCCCGCCCGGAGGTGAGGACCGCGTACCACGTCGATGTGGCCCTCGCCGTGGACATCGGGGGCACGAAGGTCGCCGCGGGGCTGGTCACCGCCGACGGCGCCCTGTCCGACCGCCGGGTCGCGCCCACCGCCGGGGGTACGGCCGGGTGCCCCTGGCAGGTCGTGGCGCGTACGGTCGCCGAGGTACGGGCGGCCGCCGGTAACCGCCGCATCATCGGCGTCGGGGTCGGTTCGGCGGGCCCCCTCGACCTCAGGGCCGGGACCGTGAGCCCGGTCAACATCCCGACCTGGCGGCGCTTCCCGTTGCTGGACCGGCTGGCCGCGCTCGTCCCCGGGGTACCGGTGCGGCTGGCTGGTGACGGCGCCTGCGCGGCCGCCGGCGAGCATTGGCGGGGCGCCGGGCAGGGCGTCGACGACCTGCTCGTGGTCGTCGTGTCGACCGGGGTCGGCGGCGGCCTGGTCCAACGTGGACAGTTGGTGACCGGGCCCACCGGCAACGCCGGCCACGTCGGCCACGTGGTCGTGGACGCCGACGGCGACCCGTGCCCGTGCGGTGGCCGGGGCTGTGTCGAGGCGATCGCGAGCGGCCCGAGCATGGTCGCCTGGGCCGCCGGGCACGGTTGGCGCGGCGGTCCGTCGGCCGCCGACCTCGCGGTTGCCGCGCGG
>JAEHDK010000443.1 GCA_016880465.1 Micromonosporaceae bacterium | reverse complement strand
CGCCGCTGGGCGCCGGTTGGCCGCGGGAGGCTGGTGCGCCGCCGGTGCACCGGTCGGCGCGGACGAGCCGGCCGCCCCCGGCCCCGCGTCGCGCACGGCATCGACATCGAGCACCGTGGCCTCGAACCGTTCGCCTACCCGGTCGGCGAGCAGCACCGCTTCGGTGAGGTCGACCGCGCCGCGCTCGGCCGCGGACGCGACCCGGTCGGTCGCCGCCATCACGTCCGGCAGCTTCGGCAGGGCCGCCCTTGCCCAGTCCGGGATCTCCGTGCCCGCATGCAGCGCGAGAGCCACCTCGGTGGCGTACCGATCGGCCAGCCGTCGCAGCGGCGCCGTCACGTGGGCGTAGGCGGCCGCCACGGCGCCGTGCCGCGGGTCCGCTGGCGCCGAGCCGTCGAATGCGGTGTACCCGGCACCGCGCATGAGCTCGGCGGCCTCGTCGAGCAACGCGGCACCGCTGCGTGCGGCCGGGTCGACCGTCGCGACGACCTCACCGACCGATGCGGTCTCGGGCCAGTCGATGCCGAGGCCGATGGCGGCCGTACGCAGCCGGGCCACCGCGTCCGGTCGTGGCGGAGGCATCGTGCGCAGCAGCCCCACCGAGCCGTCGAGCATCAACGCGGCGGCGGCCATTCCGGTGAGCAGCGAGATCTGCGCGTTGTAGTCCTCGACCGGAACCGGTGCGCGCAGCACCAGACGCCAACCGTCGCCGTCCGGTGCCACCTCCTGCTCCGGCATCGGCAGGTTGATGGCGCCCCGGGCGAGACTCCGGGCGACCAGCAGCTTGCCCAGCTCAGGCAGCATCGCGATCGGTTCCGCGAGGCGGCCCGCGTCGGCGTCGGCCTGCACACCCGCGTAGTCGAGCTGGGCGCGGCTGCGGATGTACGCCCGCTCGACGTGTACGTCGGTGGTCGCCCCGTCGGCGTCGAGGTCGATCGTCCACACGACCGCCGCGCGATCCTGCTCCGGGAGCAGGCTCGCGATGCCCTCGGAGAGCGCCACCGGGTGCAGCGGTACCTTGCCGTCCGGCAGGTAGACCGTCTGGCCGCGCCGCCACGTCTCGGCCTCCAGGGCGCTGCCCGGCCGCACGAATGACGCGACGTCGGCGATCGCGTAGTGCACCCGGTACCCACCGCCCGGCCGGCGACGCAGGCACATCGCCTGGTCGAGGTCGCGGGAGGTGGGCGGGTCGATCGTGACGAATGGAATGTCGGTGCGATCGGTGGGCGGCCGCACTGCACGGGCGGCCGCCTCCTCGGCGTCGCGCTGCGCCGCGAGCGGAAACTGCTCAGGCAGCTTCAGCTCGCGGCGCAGCCCACCGAAGTCGATGCGGGGGGCATGGACGCGTCGGGTTACCACGCGTCATTAGTACCAGTGCGGTGCCCGCATGTCGGTCCTGAGCCTGCCCACACCTACTGTGCTGCGCGCGCCATGGGCGACCGTGCGCCGGTACGCCGTGACGTGCTCTTCTGCCCCGGTGCTCTGGTCGCCGCCGGCCGCGCGGTCGACGTGCTCGCCCGCTTGGCCGGGCTCACCGTCTTGGCCGCCGGCGCCTTCTTGGCCGCGGTCTTCGTCGCCTTCGTCGCCGTATCTGCCGCGGTCGCCTTCGCCGCGGTGGCCCTCTTGGCCGGTGCCTTCTTGGCCGGTGCCTTGGTCGCCGCGACCGTCGTCGTCGGAGCCTTCTTCGCCGGGGCCTCCTTCGCCGGGGCCTTCTTCGCAGCCGTGGCCTTGACAGCCGTGGCCTTGACAGCCGTGGCCTTGGCGGCCGCGGCCTTGGCAGTCTTGGTGGCGGGGCGTGCGGTGGCTCGGACGGTCGTGCCGCCGGCCCGCGTCATCGCGGCTGCCGAGGTCCGCTTGGCCGTCGTCTTGCGGGCGGCCGTCGTCTTCTTCGCCGGCGCGGTCGTCTTCTTGGCGGCCGTCTTCTTGGCCGCGGTCGTCTTCTTGGCGGCGGTCACCTTCTTCGCCGGCGCCTTCTTGGCCGGTGCCTTCTTCGCCGCCGCGGCCCTGGCGGCAGTCGTCTTCTTCGCCGGCGCCCTCTTCGCCGCCGGGGCCTTGGCGGCAGTCGTCTTCTTGGCCGCGGTCGTGGTCTTCGCGGTGGTCTTCTTGGCCGCGGTCGTCTTCTTCGCCGCCCCGGCTTTCTTCGCGGTAGTCTTCTTCGCGGTAGTCGCCTTGGCGGTCGTCGTGCTCGCGGCCGCGCGCTTCGCGGCCGGTCTGGTCGTGGCCTTCTTCGCTACGGCCATCATGTCCTCCTCAAGGAACCCGGGGATGGTACGTCGGTGCCTATCGGCCACACGTATCCGACGCGTACCGAACCACGTGACACCTACGTCTCCTCGCCTGCCCAGCGGGCGTCTTCGGCATCCCACTCCGCGTTGCGCTCGCGCACTCGCTCGAGCGCGTGCTCCGCCTCCGCGGCGGACGCGTAGGGGCCGAGCCGGTACTTCGCGGCGCACGCGTCCGCATCGGTCTCGACGCGGTGATGCCGCAGGCACCAGTAGTACCGGCTGCCGCTCCCGCTGATGCTCATGACAACACTGTGCACCGCAAACGGAACACGCGCTAGCGATTCGCTCAAAAACGCGGTGCGAGTTCCACAGTAGACCGAAGCGGTGCAGAGGTGCGCAGCGCCCTCGTACCGGCCGCGACATGTCCTTGAGCCCTTATACAGCACCGATTTTCGCGAGGACAGACCGGCCGGCGACCACGCGTCCGACCACTAGGGACGGCCGAAGATTTTTCGCGGCGGCCACGGCGTGGCGAGCCCGGCGGACGACCGTTCGGGCACCCCACCACTTCCACAGTGGACCGGTCGCCGCTGCCGGGGTGGCGCGCGCTCGGACCCGGTCCGCGTCGGTGTGCGGCACGCCGGCGGTCGCCGGGTTCCGCTGCGGCAGTCGGCCTGAGCAGCGGTTCCTCCGGTCGACGACCGTCCACTCGGGACGCCCGCCGAACCGCGGCGACCGGCGGCTAGCCCGCCTCGTCCACCATGCCGTGCAGGTGGGCGGCGGCGAGCTCGACGGCCTCGTGCTTGTACTGGCCGGCGCGTACCTCGGCGGACAGGATCGCGCACCGGTGTACCCGGGCGAAGTCGCCGTACGGGAACTTGTAGCGGCCCTTCGTACCCTGGGCCTCCTGGTCGTCGACGGCGAGGTACCACCGCGCGAACTCGTCCACCCCGTGCTCGTCGATGAACTCGTTCTCCCGCTGCGTCGACGGGTGGTGCTCGCTCCACTGGGTACGCGCGTCCCGTACGACCCGGCCGTGCTCGACGAGGCGACGCGCGTGCTCGTACCCCGGATTGTTCAGCTTGAGTGCCACACGTCAGTTTCGGCCGGCGGCGGGTGAGCCTGCCTCACCCGGTGCGGATGAGCCGGCCGGCCGGGACAGGCCGGTACGCAGCCGCTGAGCCGCCTCGGCCAGCACCTCCGGCCGCTTGCAGAATGCGAACCGGATCAGCCGCCGGCCCGCCGCCACGTCGTCGTAGAAGACCTGGGTTGGTACCGCTACCACGCCGCAGCGCTCGGGCATGCTCAGGCAGAACTCGACGCCGTCCCGGGCGCCGAGCGGCGTGATGTCGGCGGTGACGAAGTAGGTGCCCTCGGGGCGCAGGACGCGCAGCCCGGCCGCGACCAGCCCCGCACCGAGCAGGTCGCGGTTGGCCTGCAGGTCGGCGCGGTACCCGGTGAAGTAGCTGTCCGGCAGGCCGAGCGCCACGGCCACCGCCGGTTGCAGCGGCGCCGCGTTGACGAAGGTGAGGAACTGCTTCACCCGCAGGACCGCGGAGACCAGTGCCGCCGGTCCGGACACCCAGCCGACCTTCCACCCGGTACACGAGAACGTCTTGCCGGCCGAGGAGATGCGCAGCGTACGCCCGCGCATCCCGGGCAGCGTCGCGAGTGGAGTGTGCACCGCGGCCGCGTCGTCGTAGACCAGGTGCTCG
>JAEHDK010000442.1 GCA_016880465.1 Micromonosporaceae bacterium | reverse complement strand
GTACGACGAGCGGTGTCGGACCGGTGTGGCAGAGCAGCGCCCCGTCCCCGCCCAGCGTCACCGCGACCGCGCCCACCTGCCAGCGCGCACGCAGCGCCGCCGCACCGCGGGCCAGCGCGGTGAGCCGGGGTACCGCCGGATCCTGGTCTGGATCGTCCACTTCGGACCTGGTGGTCAGCGCGTGCAGCTCGTGCTCGTTCGGGGTGACCAGGCGAGCGCCCGGCATCGGCGCCGGACCGCGTGGATGCGGGTCCCACACGACCGGTGCCGCGCCGGCCAAGCCGGCCGGCGGCAGCGCCCGGCGCAGCGCGGTCAGCCTGGTCACCCCACCGCCGTAGTCGCTCACCAGTACCGCGGCCGCACTGCGCAGTGCGGCCAGCGCGCCGGCCGGTGGGTCGTCCCACACGCGGCCGGGGTTGCCGCGGTCGAGCCGCAGCAGGACCCGGCCGCCCGCCCGCAGCCGGATCTTCTCCGGGGTGGTGCCGTGCATCCGTACCGCATGTACGGTCACGCCGGCCGCGGCCATCAGCTCGCGCAGCCGGTGCCCCGCCGCGTCGTCGGCCAGGGCGGTCACCAGCGTCACCCCGTAGCCCAGCTCGGTGGCGAGCACGGCGGCGAGCGCCGCCCCACCCGGGCGGTCCACTGTGGACTCCTGAGTCAGTACGGGAGCGGGCGTGTCCGGGCACAGCCGGTCGGCCGTACCGTCGACATCCCGGTCGAGCAGCGCGTCGCCGAGCACGACGACGTGTCTGGTCACGACGCGACCCCCTCGGGGTCCGGGATGCCCGGCCGCGGAGCTCGGCCGCCGGGGCGGTCGTACGCGGCGGCGAGGCTGAGCACCGCGGGCAGCGCCAGCTCGGTGTAGCTGCACAGCACATGGATGGCGACGAGGTGCAGCTCCTGCACGACCTGCGGGTCGCTGGCCGGGATCGCCAGCCCCTCGGGGCAGCGCTCGGCCAACGGGTTGGGCCGCGGTCCGGTGAACGCCCACACCCGCAACCCGTGCCGCCGGCCGGTGTCGGCCGCGGCGATCAGGTTCTCGCTGCGCCCGCTGGTGGAGAGCAGGACGAGGATGTCGCCCACCCGGCCGTGGGCGCGGACCTGACGCGCGAAGACCTCGTGGTACCCGTAGTCGTTGCCGATCGCGGTGACTCCGGCCGTCTCGGCGCACAGCGCGATGGCCGACAGCGGCTGCCGGTCCTCGTCCAGCTTGCCGACCAGCTCGGCGACGAAGTGTTGGGCCTCCGCCGCGCTGCCGCCGTTGCCGGCCACGAGCAGCCGGCCGCCATGGCCCAGCGTCCAGGCCAGCTCGGCACCGTAGCGGTCCAGCCGGGCCGCCTCCTGCCGGAAGGGGACCAGCGCCTCGGCGAGCGCACCGACGTGTGAGTCGAGGGGTACCGGGGTCGCGCCGCTCACGACGCCACCGCCTCCGCGGGCATCCGGCGGTGTCCCGTCCGGCGCTCGTCGCGGGCCCGCTGGTACAGCGCGGTCATCCGCTCGGCGGTGAGGTCCCACGAGTACCTCTGTCGTGCCCGGTCGACGCCGGCCGTCGCATAGCTGAGGCGGCGGACCGGATCGACCAGCAGGTCCTGTAGCGCCGTGGCGAGCGCGGCCGGATCCCGCGCCGGAACCAGGGTGCCCGACTCTCCGTCGACGACCGTGTCGACCAGCCCACCGACCGCGCTCGCGACGACCGGTACGCCGCACGCCATGCCCTCCAGCGCGGTCAGGCCGAACGGTTCGTACCAGGGGGAGCAGGCCAGTACGTCCGCGGACCGGTACCAGCGCGGCATGTCCTCGCGCGGCACCGCGCCGAGCAGCCTCGTCCGGTCCGCCACCCCGCACGCGACGGCGACGGCGCGCAGCCGTACCGCCTCCGGGTCCCGGGCGAGCTCGGCCTCCGGCGGCCCGCCGACGATCACCAGTTCGGCATGCGGTACCAGGCGCAGCGCGCGGATCAGGTCGGCGAACCCCTTGCGCTCCACCAGCCGGCCGACCGACAGGATCCGCGGCCGCCCCTCGCTGCGCGGCGCGATCGGGCCCAGCGGCGCGAACGTGGCACCGTCCACTCCGGACGGAATGACGCCGATCCGGTCCCGCGGTACGCCGATCCGGACGAGCTCGCGCACCTCGTCCCGGCACTGGGCGACGACCCGGTCGACCCCGCGCCCGAGCGAGCGCTCCAGGCTGATCCGAGCCGCCGGACTGGTGTCCCGTACGCCCTGATGCCGCCGCTTGACCGTGCCCAGCGCGTGGAACGTCTGCACGACCGGTCGGGCCACCCGGCGGCGGGCCACGAGCGCGGCCAGGCCGCTCATCCAGAAGTGCGCGTGGATGACGTCCGGGCTCCAGCCGTCGGTCCAGCTGTCGGCGAGCCAGCGGCCGAACGGCTTCATGTAGGGCAGCAGCAGGTCCTTGCCGAGCGGCTCCGGTGGACCGGCCGGCACATGGACGACGGTGACGCCATCCGCGAACGCGAACTCCGCCGGCAGTGCGATGCGGTCCCGGCGGGTGTATACGCGTACGTCGTGGCCGAGCCGGGCAAGTGCCGTCGACAGCTCGGCGACGTGGAGGTTCTGCCCACCGGCGTCCACCCCGCCCAGGAACGCCAGCGGGCTGGCGTGCTCGGAGATCATCGCAATTCGCATCCAGCGACCTCTCGCAGTAGTTGGTCCCAGTCCGCCAGGAAGCGGGCCAGGCCGTACCGGTCCAGGGCCGCGACGCGCGCGGCGGCCCCCAGCCGTTGGGCGGCTGCCTCGTCGGCCAGCAGCCAGCGCGCGGCGTCGACGAGCCTGTCCACCCGCGTCGAGACGATGCCGGCACCGGACGGGATCGCCGAGGCCGCTTCGGTGGTACCCAACGCCAGCACCGGCATGCCCATCGCCATCGCTTCCAGGAGGCTGAGCCCGAGCGACGTCCACCGGGTCAGGTGCACGTACGCGCGCCGCCGGCTGAGTTCGGCATGCATGCGGGCCTGGGGGACTCCCTCGGCGTGCCCACCGCCGGCGACGGCCGGCTCGCCGCCCCCGGCCCGGGTGCGCGCGCCGTCGGTGCGCTCGTCGTGGACCGTGATACCGTCGCCGGCCAGCCCGCGCACGCCCATGCCGAAGACGTCGACCGGCGCCACGGCGGCGAACCGGGGCAGCAGGTCGGTCCCGGTCACCCGGCCACGGCGTACCGGATGGTTGGCGGCGACGCCGAGCCGGGGCAGCTCGCCGGTGTACCGGGCCGCGGGCGCCGGGATGCCGTGCTCGATCACGGTGGTCCGCGTCGAACCCGCGTCCCAGAACAGCTCGTTGAAGTGGGTCACGTGGACCAGCACCAGGTCGTCGCGGTCCGCCATCGGGTGCCGGGTGTCGGGTACGTCGCCCCGCGGCGTGTTGTGCTCCACGTATACGGCCGGCAGGTCGCGGCCGAGCCAGCTGCGGGCCAGTTCGCGCTCCTCCGGCCGCTGCAGCACCAGCACGTCCACGTCGGCGCCGGCGAGCTCGGCCGGCCCCAGCTCCTCGACCGTGTCCGGCCAGTCGTACGTCTGCGCCCGGCCGAGCCCGTACGGCCCCCGGTTCGGCGTGACCGGTACCAGGTAGCGGTGTCCACCCTGGACGAACGAGGTCGTCCAGGAGCCGTGTACGTGCCAGAGCATGACGTTCATGGTCGGCCGGCCAGCAGGTCGATGGCGTCGACCACGTCGCCCGGCGCGACCGCTGCCAGGCACGGGTGGCCGGCCACCGGGCACTCGGTTGCGCGGGTGTGCCGGCACGGCGCGGCGGCGTCGCCCAGCCGAGCGGAGGGGCCCCGGTACGGCCCCCATTGTCCAAAAGGGACAGTGGGCGCGAAGAGGCTGACGATCGGGGTGCCCACGGCCGCGGCGAGGTGTGCCGGGCCGGTGTTGCCCAGGACCGCGCAGTCGGCGCCGGCCAGCAGCCCGGCCAGCTCCGCGAGCGTCGTCCGGCCGCCGAGGTCGACCCCGTGGTCGCCGGCCACGTAGCTTGTCAACGCCTGTTCGGCGGGCGAACCGGTCACGACGACGGTACGCCCGGTGGCGGCGATCGTATGGACGATATCGGCACACCGGTCCGGCGAGCAGGCCCGCGCCGGCACGCTCGTACCGGGGTGCACGACGACGTACGGCCGGTCGCCGCCGGTCGGCCGCGGCACCGGGCGATGGTGTATCCGCAGCCGACCGTCGTCGCCGGCGGGCAGCGGGAACCCGGCCGCGGCGGCGAGGGACAGGGCCCGCTCGGGCTCGGGGATGCCGAGCGGAACCCGGTGCCGTACGTCCAGCAGCGACCCGGGATAGTCCTCGCTGATGGCCGCGATCCGCGGTACGCCGGCCAACCGGAGTACGAGCGCGT
>JAEHDK010000441.1 GCA_016880465.1 Micromonosporaceae bacterium | reverse complement strand
CCGGTACACGAGAACGTCTTGCCGGCCGAGGAGATGCGCAGCGTACGCCCGCGCATCCCGGGCAGCGTCGCGAGTGGAGTGTGCACCGCGGCCGCGTCGTCGTAGACCAGGTGCTCGTATACCTCGTCGGTGACCGCGTAGGCGCCGTGCTCCTGGCACAGCCGGGCGATCAGGGCCAGCTCGTCGGCCGTGAACACCTTGCCCGTCGGGTTGTGCGGCGAGTTCAACAGGACCAGCCGGGTACCCGGGCCGAACGCGGCGACCAGCTCGTCGGGATCGACGTGGTACCGCCCATCGGCCTCCGGGCGCAGCGTCACCGGCCGGCGTACCGCGCCCGCCAGCGCGATCGACGCGGCGTACGAGTCGTAGTAGGGCTCGAAGCAGACCACCTCGGCGCCGGGCTCGCACAGCGCGAGGATGGCCGCCGCGACCGCCTCGGTGGCACCGGCCGTGACGAGGACCTCGCCGTCCGGGTCGTACTCCAGCCCCCAGAACCGGCGCTGGTGTCCGGCGATCGCGGCGCGCAGCTCCGGGATGCCCGGTCCCGGCGGGTACTGGTTGCGACCCGACCGCAGCGCCTGGGCGGCGGCCGCCAGCATCTCCGGCGGCCCGTCGGTGTCCGGGAACCCCTGGCCGAGGTTGACCGCGCCGGTACGGGCGGCCAGCGCGGACATCTCGGCGAAGATGGTCGTACCGAACGGGCGCATCCTTTCGACCAGCGGATCGCCGGTCCCGGCATCGGCGGCGTCGGTCGGCAGGCTCACGGGGGCAAGCCTAGCGGCCACATCGACCCGGCCGGCTACCGCTCGGGCCGGCCCGGCGGGGCCCCTAGAGCTCGTGCCGCCACGGTGGGTCGGCGCCCGGCCGGCCGCAGGTGAACGCGGCGACCCGCTGGGCGTACCGGAGTCCGGCGACCAGGTCTACCGTGCGCAGCCGGGCCAGCCGCTCGCGGGTCAGGTCGCCGGTACGGTCGAGCGCCGCGAGCAGCCCGGCCATGAACGCGTCGCCGGCGCCGACCGAGTCGACGAGCGTCGCGGAGTGCGCCACGAGCGAGGCCTCACCGGCTGGACCGCGCGCGTACACGCCATCGCTCCCCCGCGTGACGACGACGAGCGCGCTGCCGGTCTCCTGCCACCGCCGGGCGACGTCCACCGTGGACTCCCCGGGCACCGCCCAGGCCAGGTCCTCGGCGCTCACCTTGACGATGTCGGCCAGCCCGGCCCAGCGCTCCAGCCGGGCGCGCACGGCCGGCGGATCCGCCGCGAGCGCGGGCCGCGGATTCGGGTCGAAGCTGATGACCCGCTGCCCGTGCTCGCGGTGCAGCAGCGCCTCGACCGTCTCGGCCAGTCCCGGTACGGCGAGCGCGAACGAGCCGCTGACGTGCAGCGCGGCGCCGGGCGGCAGGGTGGCCGGCAGGTCGGCCGGGCGCCACGTACCGTCGGCACTGCCCTCGATGGCGAAGGTGTACCCGGCATTGCCGTCGACGCCGAGACGTACGGTCGCGACGGTGGTGGGCTCGGCCACCGGTACCACCGGGGACAGGTCGACGTGCGACGTGCCGAGGTGCTCGCGCAGGAGCCGTCCATAGTGGTCGGTGGAGAGCCGGCCGAGGAACGCCACGTCGGTGCCCAGCCGGCCGAGCGCCACGGCGACGTTGGCTGCGCTGCCGCCCGGTCGGGGGATGGGCTGTCCGGCGGCCGGCACCAGGTCGATCAGCGCCTCGCCGCAGACGACGATCATCGCTACGCCTGCGGGCGCAGCCAGAGCGCGCCGAGTGGCGGTACGCGTACCACCGCCGACGCGGGCTGCCCCTGCCACGGCACGTCCTCGCCGTGCACCGTACCGAGGTTGCCGACCCCCGAACCGCCGTACACCTCGGCGTCGGTGTTGAGGATCTCCTGCCAAGCGCCGGCGTGCGGCAGCCCGAGGCGGTAACCCTCGTGCGGCACCCCGGCGAAGTTCACCACGCAGACGACGAGCCCGCCGTCGGTACCGGTACGCGCGAACGCGAACGTGTTGTGCGGGGCATCGTCGGCGTTGATCCAGTGGAAGCCGGCCGGGCTCGTGTCCTGCGACCACAGCGCGGGGTGCGCGCGGTACCCGGCGTTGAGGTCGCGGACCAGCCGCTGGACGCCGGCATGGGCGGGATCGCCGAGCAGCCCCCAGTCGAGCCCGTGCTCCTCGCTCCACTCCCGCTCGTCGGCCAGCTCGCAGCCCATGAACAGCAGCTGCTTGCCGGGGTGCGCCCACATGAAGGCGAGCAGGGCGCGGGTGTTGGCAAGCCGCTGCCACTGGTCGCCCGGCATCTTGGCGACCAGCGCGCCTTTCCCGTGCACCACCTCGTCGTGGCTGATCGGCAGGACGAAGTTCTCCGTCCAGGCGTACACCAGGGAGAAGGTCATCTGGTTGTGGTGGGACTGCCGGTGAATGGGTTCCTTGGCGACGTACGAGAGCGTGTCGTGCATCCAGCCCATGTTCCACAAGAAGCCGAAACCCAGGCCGCCCGCGTCGGTCTGCCGGGTGACCCCCGGCCACGCCGTGGACTCCTCGGCCACCGTCACGATGCCTGGTTGGCGCCGGTACGCGGTGGCGTTCACCTCCTGGAGCAGCGCGATCGCCTCCAGGTTCTCCCGGCCGCCGCGCTGGTTCGGCGTCCACTGGCCGTCCGCCCGGGAGTAGTCGAGGTAGAGCATCGAGGCCACCGCGTCGACCCGCAGACCGTCCACATGGAACTCATCGCACCAGTACAGCGCGTTGGCGACGAGGAAGTTGCGGACCTCCGGCCGGCCGTAGTCGAAGATGTACGTGCCCCAGTCGGGGTGCTCGCCGCGCTGCGGGTCCGGGTGCTCGTAGAGCGGCGTACCGTCGAACCGCGCGAGCGCCCACTCGTCCCGCGGGAAGTGCGCGGGCACCCAGTCGAGGATCACCCCGATGCCGGCCCGGTGCAGGCGGTCGACGAGCCGGCGGAAGTCGTCGGGTGCGCCGAACCGGGCCGTCGGCGCGTAGTACCCGGTGATCTGGTAACCCCACGAGCCGCCGTACGGGTGCTCCATCACGGGCAGGAACTCCACGTGCGTGAAACCCAGCTCGACGACGTACGCGGTGAGCTGCTCGGCGAGCTCCAGGTAGGACAGATTGGGCCGCCACGAACCGAGGTGGACCTCGTAGATGCTCATCGGCTCGGCATGGGCCTGCCGGCGCGCCCGGGCGGCCAGCCACTCACCGTCCCGCCACTCGTACTGCGAGCGGTAGATGACCGAGGCGGTGCCCGGCGGGGCCTCGGCCGCCGTCGCCAGCGGGTCGGCCTTGTCCCGCCAGACCCAGTCGGCGCCCAGGATGCGGTACTTGTACCGCTGCCCCGGCACGGCATCCGGTACCACGATCTCCCACACGCCGCTGCCGCCCATGGAACGCATCGGCCAGCCGTCGTGTGGACCCCAACCGGCGAAGTCCCCGATCACCCGGACGCCCCGGGCATTCGGCGCCCACACGGCGAACGCCACGCCGCCCGCCTCCCGGGGCCGGGCACCGAGCACCGTCCACAGCCGCTCGTGCCGGCCCTCGCCGATCAGGTGCAGGTCGAGCTCGCCGAGCTGCGGCGGGTACCGGTACGGGTCGTCCCGCTCGTGCCCGTCCACCTCGACCCGGTAGTCGAGCACGATGCCGGGCACGACCGCCTCGAACACGCCCTCGTGGCGCACCCGGGTCATCGGGTAGCGGTGCGAGTCGACGAGGACCGCCGCCGCACCGGCCCCCCGGCGCAGCGTACGGATGACGGTACGGTCGGCCGCCGGGTGCGCTCCCAGCACCGCATGCGGATCGGGCGTCCGGCCGGCGATCAGATCATCCACTATGGAGTCCCGGGTACCGCGTCGGGCTCGTTGGGGTGCACGGTGAACACGTGCGCCGGCAGCACGTACGGGTCGAGCCGGACCGCGTTGTGCTGTCCCCAGTCGTGGGTGGCCCCGGTCAGCTCGTCCCGTACGGTGAACCGCTCGTGCCAGTCGAAGCCCAGCGCCGGCATGTCCAGGGTGGTGTTGCCCCACTGCACCCGGGCCGGGTCGAACGTACACACGACGAGCACCGTGTTGCCCGACCTCGGGTCGCGCTTCGACCAGCACAGCAGCGCCTCGTTGTCGATCTCGTGGAACCGCAGGTTGCGCAGCCAGTGCAGGGCCGGGTTGGCGCGCCGGATCGCGTTGAGCCGGGCGAGGAACGGCGCGAGCGAGTGGCCGGCGGCCCAGTTGCGCGGCCGCAGCTCGTACTTCTCGTTGTCCAGGTACTCCTCGGCACCGGGCCGGGCGAGGTGCTCGAACAGCTCGTACCCCGCGTAGATGCCCCACGACGGCGACAGCAGGCTGGCCAGAATCGCCCGGATCCGGAACATCGGCGGCCCGCCGTGCTGCAGTTCCACCGGCAGGATGTCCGGGGTGTTCGGCCAGAAGGTGGGCCGCAGGTAGTCCGCGGACGCGACCAGCTCCTCGCCGTAGCGGCGCAGGTCGTGGGCGCTGGTACGCCAGGTGAAGTACGTGTACGACTGGCTGAACCCGAGCTTGGCCAACCCGTGCAGCACGGCCGGCCGGGTGAACGCCTCGGCGAGGAACAGTACGCTGGGGTCCTGCTGCTTGACCTGCCAGATCAGCCAGTGCCAGAAGTCGAACGGCTTGGTGTGCGGGTTGTCGACCCGGAAGATCTTCACGCCGGCGTCGATCCAGTACCGGACGAGGCGCAGCACCTCGGCCCGGATGCCGTCCGGGTCGTTGTCGAAGTTCAGCGGGTAGATGTCCTGGTACTTCTTCGGCGGGTTCTCCGCGTAGGCGATCTGGCCGTCCGCCCGGGTGGTGAACCACTCCGGGTGCTTGCCCACCCACGGGTGGTCGGGTGCGGCCTGCAGGGCGAGGTCCATCGCGACCTCCAGGCCGAGCTGGTTCGCCATCGTGACGAAGCCGCGGAAGTCGTCGATGGTACCCAGCTCGGGGTGAATCGCGTCGTGCCCGCCCTCCGCTGCGCCGATCGCCCACGGGGAACCGACGTCGTCGACGGTCGCGGTCAGCGCGTTGTTCCTGCCTTTGCGGTTGACCCGGCCGATCGGGTGGATCGGCGGCAGGTAGACCACGTCGAAGCCCATCTCGGCGATGGCGGGCAGCCGGCGGGCGGCGGTGACGAACGTACCGTGCACCGGTGCGCGCGCCGCGCCGGGTGTCCGGCGCGACGCGACCGGGCCGCTCTCGGACCGCGGGAACATCTCGTACCACGCGGAGAAGAGCGCCCGCGGCCGGTCGACCCAGATGCGCATCGGCGCCGACGCGGTGGTCAGCTCGCGTACCGGGTACTCCCAGAACAGCTCGGCCAGGTCCAGGGCCGGCGCGACCCGCTCGGCCACCGGGCGCCCGCCGGCCCGTAACGCCGCCGCCGCGCTCCGGACCAGAGCCGACTGCGCCGCCGGTACGAGCGCCGCCGCCCGATCCAGGATGGCCGCGGCCTCGGCCAGGTCGTTGGCGAGGTCCGCGCTGCCCTGCCCAGCCTCGATCTTCTTGGTGACCGCGTCCTGCCAGGTCAGGTACGGGTCGCTGAACGCCTCGATGGCGAAGGTCCACTCCCCCACCGCGTCCGGCTGGATGGCCGCGTGCCACGTGTCCGGCGGGTCGCCCGGCCGCATCCGGACACCTGGCCTGGCGACCCCGGCCGGATCGCGCCACACCACCGTGCAGCCCAGCGCGTCGTGCCCTTCACGGTACGCGTACGCCGACACCGGTACGAGCTCGCCGACGACCGCCTTGGCCGGATGCCGTCCACAGTCGACGGAGGGCGTGACGGCCTCGATGACGAACCGCCCGATAGTCATGCAGCCTCGACCTTCTGGCCCTTGCCGATCACCACGATGCCGCCCTCGGAGACGTGGAACCGGGCGCGGTCGTGCTCCGGGTCGACGCCGATCTCGGCGCCCTCGGGTACCACGACGTTCTTGTCGAGGATCGCGTTGCGAACCACCGCGTGCCGGCCGACGTCGACGCCCTCCATGAGCACCGAGCCTGCCACGTGTGCCCACGAGTGGACCCGGACATTCGGTGAGACCACCGAATTCTCCACGAGCGATCCGGAGATCACTACACCGGGCGACACCATCGACCCGATCGCCCGGCCGACGCGCTCCTGCCAGCCGTGTACGAACTTCGCCGGCGGCCACGGCGGATGGTCGGTGTAGATCGGCCACTCGGCGTTGTACAGGTTGAAGACCGGGTGGATCGCGATGAGGTCCATATGCGCCTCGTACAGCGAGTCGAGCGTTCCCACGTCCCGCCAGTACCCGCGGTCCCGGTCGGTGCTGCCCGGTACGTCGTTGTCCCGGAAGTCGTAGACGCAGGCCTCGTTGCGCTCGACCAGCATCGGGATGATGTTGCCGCCCATGTCGTGCTTGCTGCCGATGTCGCCGGCGTCCTTGGCCAGCGCGTCGAGCAGGGCGCCGGTGGTGAACGCGTAGTTGCCCATCGACGCGAAGATCTCGTCGGGGGCGTCCGGCAGGCCGGTGGCGTCGGTCGGCTTCTCGCGGAAGGCGCGGATCTGGGTGCTCCGTTCGCCGACCTCGATCACCCCGAACTGGCTGGCCGTGGAGAGCGGCTGGCGGATGCCGGCGACCGTGACGCCGGCGCCCGACTCGAGGTGCCCGCGCATCATCTGGGACGGGTCCATCCGGTAGATGTGGTCCGCGCCGAAGACGAGGACGTAGTCGGGCCGCTCGTCGTTGACGAGGTTGAGGCTCTGGTAGATGGCGTCGGCGGAGCCGGCGAACCAGCGCGGGCCCAACCGCTGCTGGGCCGGTACCGGGGTCACGTAGTTGCCCAGCAGTGTCGACATCCGCCACGTCTTGGTCACGTGCCGGTCGAGCGAGTGCGACTTGTACTGGGTGAGCACGACGATCTTCAGGTACCCCGCGTTGGCGAGGTTGGACAGCACGAAATCGATCATGCGGTAGATGCCGCCGAAGGGTACGGCCGGCTTGGCCCGGTCCGCGGTGAGCGGCATGAGACGCTTGCCCTCACCGCCGGCCAGGACGATCGCGAGGACCTTCGCAGCCATGGACCGACGCTAACGACCCGACCGGCCAAGCACCAGCGGAACCGCGGAGCGGCGGCGCCTCCCGTACTAGGGTGCGGCTGTGGCCGATACCCCGCTCCGCGTGGACCTGCTCACCCGGGAGTACCCGCCCCAGGTGTACGGCGGCGCCGGTGTGCATGTCGAGTACCTCGCCCGCGAGCTCCGCCGGCTCGCCGACGTACGGGTGCACTGCTTCGGACCGCCGCGGGACGAGCCGGGGGTGATCGGGTACCCGGATCCACCCGAGCTCGCCGGCGCCAACGCCGCGCTGCGCACCATGGGTGTCGACCTCGCCATCGCCGCCGGTACCGCGGGCACCGGCGTGGTGCACAGCCACACGTGGTACGCCAACCTCGCCGGCCACGTCGCGAAGCTGCTGCACGGCGTACCCCATGTCGTCACGGCGCACAGCCTGGAGCCGCTGCGACCATGGAAGGCCGAGCAGCTCGGCGGGGGGTACGCCCTGTCGTCCTGGTGCGAGCGCACGGCGGTGGAGGCGGCCGACGCGGTGATCGCGGTGTCCGGCGCGATGCGGCGCGACGTGCTGGCCGCCTACCCGGCCGTCGACCCCGACCGGGTGGCGGTGGTGCACAACGGGATCGACGCGGCCCAGTACGCGCCGGACCGGGGTACGGATGTGCTGGCGAAGTACGGCATCGACCCGGACCGGCCGAGCGTGGTGTACGTCGGCCGGATCACCCGGCAGAAGGGGCTGCCGTACCTGCTCCGGGCGGCGCGTTCGGTGCCGCCGCGGGCGCAGCTGGTGTTCCTCGCCGGCGCGCCGGACACGCCGGAGATCGCGGCGGAGGTGGCCGGCCTGGTGGCGGAGCTGCGCGCGGGCCGCGAGGGCGTCGTGTGGATCCAGCAGATGCTGCCCAAGCCGGAGGTCATCCAGGTCGTCACGCATGCCACGGTGTTCGTCTTCCCGTCGATCTACGAGCCGATGGGCATCGTGAACCTGGAGGCGATGGCCGGTGAGACCGCGGTCGTCGCCACGGCCACCGGGGGGATCCCGGAAGTCGTCGTCGACGGGGAGACCGGTCTCCTGGTACCGGTCACCCAGGCGGCCGACGGCACCGGTACGCCGGTCGAGCCGGACCGTTTCGTCGCTGATCTCGCCGCCGCGATCACCGCGCTCCTCGACGACCCCGATCGGGCGGCCGAGCTCGGCCGGGCCGGGCGGCGCCGGGTGCTCGACCACTTCTCCTGGAGCTCCATCGCCGAGCGCACGATGGCGGTCTACCGGCGCGTCGGCGGCGACTCGGCCGCGGCCCGTTAGCTGCCCCGTCGCGCCGGGTAGACGCGATGGGGAGAGGAGGAATTGCCATGAGATACGAGCAGTTCATGGAGCGGGTGTCCACGCAGGCGATGGTGCCGGAGGACGACGCCGCCATCCTCACCTACGCCACCCTGGAGACCCTGGCCGAGCGCATCACCGGTGGCGAGGCCAAGGACCTGGCCGCCCAGCTGCCCAAGGCGCTCCAGGAGCCGCTGATGCCAACCATCGAGCCGGCCGAACGGTTCGGGTTCGACGAGTTCGTACGCCGGGTCGCGATACGCGGCGGCGTGGACGTCGACCTGGCCGCCGACGGGGTACAGGCGGTCTTCGCCACGCTGCGCGAAGCGGTCACCGGTGGCGAGTTCGACGACGTGATGTCGCAGCTGCCGAAGGAGTTCTGGGCGGTAGCCGAGGCGACCGGCGCCCGGCTGACCCGCTAGCCGGGGCCCTGCGGCTACGGCAGCCCGAAGGCGTGGATGCCGCCGGCACGCGTACCGAAGTAGATGCGCCCGTGCCACACGGCGGGTGTCGCTTCGATGCAGCCGCCCACCGTCAGCGTCCACAACGGCGTGGGCGCGGCGGTCGGGTTGGTCACATCGTAGGCCCGCATGACGCCGGAACAGTCGCCGATCAGCAGGACGCCGTCCACGACGACCGGCGACTGCCAGGTCTCGTAACCAGGCACCCGGAACCGCCACCGCTGCACCCCGGTCATGCGGTCGAGCCCGATGACGTCGCCGCCGGTCGTGTCGAAGATGACGAGATCGCCGTAGAGGGCGGGCGTACCCCAGATGCCGGCCGGCCTCGTCGCGCGGTCGTCCACCCGCCACACCACCGGGTTGTCCGGACGGCTCGGGTCGAGCTTCATCATCTGCCCGATCTGGTTGGACCGGGCGGTGCCCCGTTCGTACTCCGAGCCGACGTACAGCGCCCCGGCCTCGTCGACCACAATGGACGCATCGGTGTCGTCGCCGGTCCAGAACCGGAAGACCCGCTGTGCCGGCCGTCCCTGTTTGAGGCCGCTGATGTCCCAGCCCTGGACCAGGCCGCCGGAGTTGGCGAAGTAGACGGTGTCCCGGTACACCGCGACGGAGTTCTCGATGGACACGTTCGTGTCGCCGATGTCGCGCAGGAGCTGGGCGTCCCAGCCGGGCGCGTGGAAGACGAGCTGCGGCGCGACGGTCACCTTCCCGTCCGGCCGGTACGCCCGGTTGAGCTTCACGATGTGGAACTGGCCGTTCTCGCCGCCCTCGAACAGATAGTCGTCGATGACGATACCCGCGCCGTCCCAGTCGTCGTTCCACATGGTCGGCGACACCGCGTGGGCGGACAGCCGCCACAGCTCGGTCGGCTTGCCGCGGTCGATCGCGATGATGCGGTAGTAGTTGTCCCGGGAGCCCGAGTAGACGAGCGGGAAGCCGTCCGGGTCGATGGTGACCGAGCCCTTGATGATGTCCCCGGTCGGGAAGTCCGGCAGGATCCGGTCACCGGTGTCCGCGTCGAGGAAGTGGATCGCGCGGTCGTACGCGCCGAACACGACCCAGGTGCGGCCCTCCCGCTCGAACACCGCCGGCTGGCCCGTCCACCCCGCCCCGCACCATTGCTTCGGGCCGCTCTGGTCGACGGATATCGCGCACAGGCTGCCCGAGCGGGGGAAGCGCCAGCGCTGGGTCGGCGCCGTGCGCGGTACGGGTCCCTCGCCGTAGTACGTACGTGTCGGGTTGCCGCGGAACGTGAGCAGGCCCGGTACCGCTGTGCCGTACGGCTTGCCCACCTTCGCCGGATCCGACCAGCCGACGAACGGCGGCGCGGTGGTCGCCGGGGGCGCGGGGCGTGGCGGCGGATTCCACTCCGGCGGCGTGGTGGCGGTCGCCGAGATCGGCCGCCGGCGCTCGTCCGCGGCGGCGCTCGTCAGGATCAACCCGAGTGCGACCGCGAGCGCGCCGGCCAGCGCACGGCGACGGAGATCAGCTCCCACCGCCACAGTGTGCCTGCCGGCCGGCGACCCGCATAACCCCCACCACCTTGATCGACGCAGGCCCCGCAGGTTCGGACGGGCGGACTAGGCTGGCCGGTGACCCGGCGGTCCCGCGGAGTCAGGGCCGCTTCGCGACCGGCAGGAGGCGACCGTGGGCAAGGGCATCCAGGCGGGCGACGTCGTCGAGGACTTCGAGCTCCCCGACGAGACCGGCACCCTGCGCCGGCTCAGCGACTTCCTGGCCGCCGGACCGGTGGTGCTGTTCTTCTACCCGGCTGCGATGACGCCCGGCTGTACCGCGGAGAGCTGCCACTTCCGCAATCTGGCGACCGAGTTCGGCGAGGTCGGTGCGCAGCGCGTCGGCATCAGCCGGGACGCGGTCGACCGCCAGCGGCAGTTCGCCGACAAGCATGGCTTCGGCTACCCGCTGCTGTCCGATCCGGACGGGACGGTGGCCGAGCGGTTCGGCGTCAAGCGGCGGCTTTCCCTCGGCGCGTTGGGCACCCGGCGGATGACGTTCGTGATCGGTGCCGACCGCCGCGTGCTCGACGTGATCCACAGCGAGATCAGCATGACGCAGCACGCCGATCGCGCCCTCGACGTCCTGCGGCGGCACACCGCGGCGTAGGCGGCACTGCGGCGCCTCGACCGGGCGCCGGGCTAGATTTACCGGCATGTCTGTCTACGACACCCCGGTCCGCGCGCTGGACGGCAGCCCGCTCGACCTCGCGGACTTCGCCGGCCGTCTCACGCTCGTCGTCAACGTGGCCTCGCAATGCGGCCTGACCCCGCAGTACACGGGCCTGGAGCGGCTGCAGGAGCGGTACGCCGACCGCGGCTTCACGGTGCTCGGCGTCCCGTGCAACCAGTTCGGTGGGCAGGAGCCGGGCAGTGCCGAGGAAATCGCCGAGTTCTGCTCGACGAGCTACGGGGTCACCTTCCCACTCACCGAGAAAGTGGAGGTCAACGGCGCTGGCCGGCACCCGCTGTACCAGACGCTGACCGCGGTTCCCGACGCCAACGGCGAGGCCGGCGACATTCAATGGAACTTCGAGAAGTTCCTGGTCAGCACCGATGGCGCGGTCATCGCCCGCTACCGGCCGCGTACCGAACCCGAATCGCCGGAGCTCGTCGCGGCGATCGAGGCCCACCTCCCACACTGACCTGACGTGGGGTGCGCGGCTGCCGGGCAGAGCCCGGTCGCGCATCCCCGTCGCCAACCCAGCGCGGTTGCCACCTTCGTTTCTCGGTGAGCTGGCCGTTATTTCGTACGTATCCGGCCGGGAAGCTGACACCCGTGAGTGTGCTGCGAAAAGGGGATGACGACTTGCATTACTCCGATCACTCGCACCGCTGGATAGCGCCGCCAGACATTGACCAGCATGCATGGAATGCCGGTATGCGCGCGCACCTCGCCCTCCACCTGGAGACGATGGGCGGGCCGGTCGAGGCCGACGAGCTCCGCGAGTGTGGGCCGGTGCGCATCCCCCGCCCGCGGCCGCCGTCCCCGGTTGAGGTCGCCGCACCGGCGCGGGGCTAGCTCGGCGGCGTGACGTCGCGCCGGCTCGCCTCCCGGGCGATGTCGATCCGCGAGTGCAGGTCCAGCTTCGCGAGGATGTGCGAGACGTGCGTCTGTACCGTCCGCCGCGACAGGAACAGATGCCCGGCGATCTGCGGGTTCGACATCCCCTCGGCGACCAGCCGGACGATGCGCAGCTCGGTGGGCGTCAGGCTGGCCCAGCCCCGCCGCGAGCGCCGGTGCCGGACGGTCGGCCCGCGCCGGATGCCGTAGGCCCGGAACCTGGCCTGCGTACGCGCCAGGTCCCAGCCCGCGTTCAATGCGGTGTAGAGCGAGAACGCGGCCGTGAAGTGGGTACGGGCGTCCGGGATGTCGCCGCGGTCGGCGAGCGCCACACCCGCCGCCTCCAGTGCCTGGGCGTGCGGCAGCGGCCGCCCGGCTGCCTGGTAGTACTCGGCCGCCTGGAGCAGCGGTACCGCATCGTGGTCGAACAGGCCGCGGCAGTGCAGCGCGACCGCGCGGCGGTGCGGTACGTCGGACGCCTGTGCGGCGGCCTCGGCCCGCGCGACGATGTTTCCGGCGGCCGTACGGTCGCCGACCGCGACGGCCAGCCGCACCGCGTCGGCCAGCAGGTCGGCACGCTCCTCCAGCTCCTCGACCGAGTCGGCGAGCCCGGCCATCAGGACCGCGAGCGCGTCGGCCGGCTCGGCCGCCTGCTCCCGATCCAGTGCCCGAGCCAGGGTCAGCGAGCCGATGACCCGGTCGCCGATCAGGGCGGCGTACTGCTCGGCCTCGACGAGCTGCTGACCGGCCTCGGCTTCGCCGCGGTGCAGCCGGATCGTCGTGGCCACGCCGCGGTCGCTGCACTCGACGACCGGGTCCTTGGCGGCGCCCGGGGCCGGGTCGACCTCGGCCAGCGCGTCGTCCCACCGGCCCACGTCGAACAGCAGCTCGCCGAGCACGCTCTGGGCCTGCGCGAGCCGTACGACGTTGCTTGCCTCGTCGGCGAGTCGCCGGGCCTGCTCGGCCGCATTGATCGCGTCCTCGTACCGATCGAGGTCACCGAGCGCCGACGCCTGGTTGATCTGCAGGACCAGCCGCAGATCGGCGAGTGCCGGATCGCCCTCGGTCACCGCCAGTCCGCGCTCGAACAGGGGCAGCGCGCGCGTCGACTCACCTCGCATCCCGTGCGCCATCGTCAGTACGCCGAGTGCCCAGCCGGTAGCCCAGCGGTCGTTGACGATCGCCGCCGAGGCCAGGGCAGCCTCGGCGATCTGCCGCGCGGTGTCGATCTGGCCGAGCCGGTTGTGCATCCGGGCGGTGAGTACGAGCAGCCGGGCCCGCTGCTGCGGACCGACGCCGGGAGAAGCCAGAGCCCGCTCCAGAGCCGCGATCCCCTCCGCGGAACGGCCCTCCATCGCCTGGCACTGGACCAGCGTCCAGTGCAGGTCGACGAGGAGGTCGGGGCGGGTGACGTAGCCCTGTGCGGCGGTCGCCACCTGGGCCGCACCGGCCGGATCGCCGACCCGGTACAGCGCGTCCGCCAGCCGGCAGGCGAGCAGGTCGGATGGCGGCGCGCCGGGCGAGCGCCCCGCCATTGCCCAGCGCAGCAGCGGGATCGCCGCGTTGGGCGCCTGGCTCACCAGATGCTGCGCCGAGTCCGCCAGCCACCGCACCAGCCAGTCGTCGACCGGGCCGGCACCGTCCTGGCACTCGAGTGCCGGCAACAACTGCCGGGCAACCTGGTCGGCGGGGGCACCCGCCTCGGCGAGCGCCCGGCCGGCATCCAGGTGCCAGGCCGCCCGGACGGCGGCCGGCATCGCCAGGTACAGCGCCGTCCGGATCAGCGGGTGGCGGAACGCCAGTTCGGCGCCGTGGTCGCGCAGCACACCGGCGAGCATCGCCTCGTCGAGGACCGGGAGCAGGTCGCTCAGCCCGCGACGGGAGACCACCGCCAGCTCGGAGACCGAGAAGTCCCTGCCGAGCAGGGCGGCCGCGCGGAGCACCTCCCGCACCGGGCCGGACAGGAATTCGAGCCGGTCGGCGATCGCCGCGGCAAGCGAGTCCGGCACCTCCTCGCCGACCACGTCGACAACGCCATCGGTGACCCCCAGCGCACCACCGCGTACCAGCGCGTCGACCAGCTCGGTGAGGTACAGCGGGTTGCCGGCCGCCCCGCCGGCCAGGCGCAGCAGGTTGGGGCTCGGCGTACCGTCCACCGCCTCGGCGAGGAACTCGGCAACCTCGATGTCCGACAGGTTGTGCAGCCGGACCAGCCCGGCTGGTTCGATGGTGCGGCGCAGGGCAGTCAGGTCGTCGCGCCGCGGTACCGGTCGCATGGTGCCGACCAGCAACAGCGGGAGCTGGCCCACGGTCCGGACCAGCCGGCCGAAGGTCCGTACGGTTGCCGGGTCGGCCCATTGCAGGTCGTCGACGACGAGCATCATTGGCGCCGCCGCGCAGTAGTCGTCGACGAGTGCGAGTAGCCGTTCGGCCGCGGCGGCCACCATGTCGACGCGGTTGCCCGGCGCCGATTCGGCGCGGAGCAGGTCGGCGATGGTCGGCTCGCCGCGCACTCCGGGGATAGCCCGTGCCTCCAACGCGTCCAGCAGGGGCAACAAGGGGAAGGCCTGGCTCAGCTCGTCGCAGGCGGCCCAGAACATCTGGCATCCGGCGGCGACCGCGTCATCGGCGGTGGCCCGGACGAGCGCAGACTTACCGATACCCGGTTCGCCTTCGACGAGAACGGCGCGGCCGGTTCCGGCGGTCAGAGCAGCCAGCCACCCGCGCGCCCAACCGAGCTGGCGCTGCCGGCCGACAAGAAAAGCATCGAGAGCCGCCTCGGCCACCTCGCGAACCTGACCCTTCGCGCCGCTTGCGGAGGTACCTGTCTCGTGACAACCGTTAAGGCGCGCCGGGTGTCCGACGTGCCAAATCGCGCTCTATATGATCCATGTAGCCAAGTGTTTACCTGGCGTTCACCTTGCGTTAACTCGGCCGCCATGGGAGATGGTCACCCTTAGCGACCACTACCTGGCCGGGAGTAACCTGAAACAACGGATCGCCAGGAGGCACTCATGCACCCGAAGCGCACCGCGATCAGCACCATCGCAAGATTGACGGCGACCGGTCTACTCATGGCGGGCATTGCCGTGGCCCCCAGTGTCTTCCACGACTTGAGCCAGCCAACCATGGGTCAGCAGGTCGCCGCCGACGAGTCAGCAACCACCCCCGCCACTTCGCCCGACGTGTTCCACGACCTGTAATAATCCCCCCCGCGCGCCCGATTGGGAAGTGCGGGCGACTCACGAGCACCGCACACGAGCTGCAATCCGTACGTCATCCGGTCTGTGCGGTGATTCGTGGTCGATCCACATGCCCGATGAGCGGCGGTTCGGAGGGCCGACGTCCGCTGAAACGTCGACCCACGACCGACCGCCGCTCACCGGCGGTTTGTGGGAACCGGCGGGGGCCGCCCCGCACGACGACTAGACTCTCGTGCCGCACCGTGCGAGACATCCGCCACCTGGCGTATGCTCGCGCTCCGCGTTCGCGTGGGGACGTCGCGCGTTCGGGCTCGGACGCGCGACCACCCTCCGGACCTGCATCGACAAAGAGCCAGATATCCAGAAACCTGCTGCGTCAACGAGTGTGGTACGGCAACCGGCCGTGCCACGTACCTAGCGGCGCTTAACGTAGTGGCGTGCGCAGGGCAGGCGTCGCACTGATCGCCGCCGCGCTTGCGACGGCGGGTACCGCGGAATGCGTCAGCGACCGATTCGTCGCGGCGACGGGCGGTCCGCTTACCGTGCCGTACCCCTGCTGTTCGGGGTGTTCCTGGTCGTGCTCGCGCGCGGCGTGGCCGACCGGCGGTGGCTGGCCTGGGCGGTGCTGGTCGGTGGCAGCACGTTGGCGATGCCGTGGGAGCTCGCCGCGCGCCACCCACCGCAGCACCCGGTACGGGCCGTCGCGGCCACAGCGCTGGCGATGGCCTGCATGGCCCTGCGCGCCGAGTTCGGTACCCGGCCGGATCCGCGGCGCGTTCGCTCGGCCGGCCGGGTGGCAGCGGCGTCATGCTGCTGCTCGTCATCGACGTGGCCTGGCAGCTGATCGTCGACCGCCTGCGGCCGCACACACTGAGCCATGCGGTCCCTCGCCGGTGACGGCAGTGGCCGACTGCTCGCCGTGCTGGCCGCGGTCGGACTGCTGGCCGTGTTCGTGATCCTGCTGGCGCCGGCACCGGTACCCGCGCCGGGCACCGCGGCGCAACGGGCCGTCGTCACCGGGCTCGCGGCCCAGCCGGGCACCGACACGCTCGCGCCGTTCGAACCCGCCTCCGTCCCGGCCGGCGCGGACGCCAACGTTACCGGCAGCGCTCAGCGCCTCTTCGGGCGGCGTACGTGCAACGTGCCCGACTCGTCGAGGAACACCTCCGCGATCGCCCGGGTGTACCGGCTGGTACCCCGGGTGACCACCGGGACGTCCGGGTGGATCTGCACGGGGAACGGCGTGAAGTGGCTGGCGAACGTGTCGACTGGCTGGCCGTTGACGACCTGGGCGCAGACGGACACCGTGTGGATGCCCTCGGCGTCGACGTCGACGACGACGAGGCCGCGGTCGGTGGGAATTGCCATGGAAACTCCTCAGTCCTCAGTCTCTCGGCGTGAGAGGCGATGGGGTTTCGTCGTCCGTACCGAACATCACCCGCCGCCAGTCCCCCGCGTAGCAGAAGACCCCGCACCGGGTGGTAATGCCGAGCTGCCGGGGGACCCGGGCAGCCGCGACGTGCCGCGGCACGTCGCCCATCGAGTAGACGCTGTGCATGTCCTGCCCGAGCGAGATGCTCACGATCGTGCGGGTGCGCCAGTCGCGCCGCAGCACGATGCCCAGGAACCCGCGCGCCTGCCGCCGGACGTCCCGCTTCACGCGTAGATGCAGGAGCAGGACGACCAGCATGTTGCGGATCGTCCGGCACTCGAACCGGGTGATCATTGCCTGGCCGCCGCCGGGGTCCAGGTGGAAGGTCGGGTTCAGGCCAAGACGGCCCCCAGCGTCACGCCGAGGCCCACCGTCAGCAGTACCCCGGCCGACGCCAGCCGGACCCGGCGTACCCACGTCCGGTCCTGCCTCCTTTCGATCCTCGTGGCCCACGGCAGCAGGCTCCAGATCACGACCGCCGTACTCGCGACCAACGCGACGCTCGCCAGTACGACCGGCGCGTCTGTCGGGTCCAGCAGGAGCACTGCGGCGATCGACAGCCATAGCAGGGACACCGTCTTCTGTGTCGTCACTAGAAGTCCGAGGTCGAAACCCCAGACCAGGCCGAGCGTGCCGGGTCGGAGGACCCGCACGTACCGCTGCGGCACCTGCCGCCATACTTGCGGCGTACGGTTGCGCAGGTCGGCGACGCCGAGCGCGACCGCCACCGCCGCCAGCAGCCACAGCCGTCCGGGTGCCGGCAGGACCCGGGTCAACAGGCCGCCGGCGAGGTAGACCGCGATGCCGAGCAGGAGGCCGGCCACCATGCCGCCGGCCGCGAGCCCGCCGAGGAATCTGGCTCCCGACCACGGCCGCTGCCGGATCATCGGGCTGGCGACCCCAGCCATCGACAAACCTCAAGGACTGAGCACCTGGAGTACCGCGCCGGCGATGCCCAGTACCACCCAGACAGCCACGGCCGGGCCGCTACGCGTAGTAACAGGTGGCGCCGGAGTACTGCCAGTTGTAGTTGCCCGAGTAGAGCTCGCAGCACCCGCAGTCCATCGACGGCGACTTGCTGCAGTACCAGATGTACTTGCCCAGGCAGTTCGGGCAGAGCCGGTAGCTCGTGCAACTGCTCCAGCCGATGTACCGGCTGCTGCCCGGGGTGAACGCCAGGTTGCAGCAGCCGTAGTTGCCGGCGAACGCCGGTGCGGACCGGCCGAACACGGCCGCCGCGGTAGCCAGGCCACCGGCGCCGATGGTGCCCAGGATCCGGCGCCGGGTCTTGCCGCCGGACCGCTCGGGCGGCCGTTCGTCGGTGTCGCTCATACCGCCTCCTTAGCGGGATGCGCCGCCGCGCGGAGCGCCGCGGCGTCGGTGAACACGAACGCGGATACCAGCCGCCCGCGCTGGAACACCAGTGCCGACGGGCTGGTGTTGATGCCGAACTCCCGCACCACCCACTCGCCCTGTTCGTCCACATAGGACGGGAGGCGGGCCAGGCCGTGCTGCGCGACGAACTCGTCGCCGCGCTGGCGGTCCGCCGTGGATATCACCACGCCGATGTGCTGGCCGGCGACCAGCTCTGGCTGGTCGCGCAGCTGGCCGGCGACCTTGGCACAGCTGGTGCACGCGGTACTCAGGACCAGCGCGACGGCCTGCTCGGCCCCGGCGAGCTCGGCGAGCGGGCCGGGCCAACGCTCCGGCGCCCTGCCGACCGGTACGTCGAGCAGCGGCCGTACGTCCTCGGGGCTGCCGCCTGAACCGGGGGTGACCCGGGAGGACAGCTCGCCGAGCATCGCGAACAGGACGACGACCGCGCCGGTGAGCAGGAGGAGAACGAATCCGAACAGGTACATCATCACGCGACTCCGCTCGCGTCGGTCGGGGCGTTCCAGGATCTCGTAAGGTCCCTGATCAGCGCCCGGTGCAGGCACCCGCACCAGGCGAGGGTGAGCCCCGCGGTGACGACCACGGGCAGCGGGCCGCCGGGCGACGCTCGCCCGGCGGACGCCGCGACCCAGACCGCCGCCGCGGTCAGGGCCAGGCCCGCACCCACATTGCGGGCGCCCAGTGGCCGGCCGTGGTCGCCCCCGAGGCAGCCGCACGGCACGTCGGCACCGCGGCGGATGCCGACCAGACCGGCAACCGCGAAGGCGACCCCGAGCAGCGCGACCGCGAGCGCACCCCAGAACCGGCTGCCGGGCAGCAGCAGTGCCACCGCGGCGGCCGTCTCCCCGGCGGCCAGCGTCCGCACCGGCACGGCCGCCCGGGCTCGGGGTACGCGCATCAGCTCGGCGAGAGCACGCCCAGCCGGCCCGGGTACCGCGAGCTTGGCGAGCCCGGAGCACAGCAGCACCGCGCTCACCACGCACCCGGCGCCGAGCAGGGCGAGATCGACGGACATGGGTTCCTTCCTCCCGCGCGAGCCGTTTCCTCCCCGCGCGAAGCCGCGGAGGACGGCTGATCGCCGGAAACCTAGCCGTCCCGGATACACGGTCCATATAGCGCTGCGACACTTACCGATACAGTGATCCAGTGCGCTGCGAGCTCCGCATGTTGGGCCCGTTCGAGGTACGGCTTGACGGGCAGCCGGTAGCCATCGGCGCACCCAAACTGCGCACGATGCTGGCCGTCCTCGCGGCGTCGGCAAACCGTGCGGTGATGCCCGAAGGGCTGGTGGACGAGCTGTGGGGCGAACGGCCGCCGGCATCGGCCGTGGCCAACATCCGGACGTACGCGATGCGCCTGCGCCGGCTCCTGCCGCCGGACCGCCTGTCGGCCGCGGGCAGCGGGTACCTCCTGCGGGTCCGGCCCGGCGAGCTCGATCTGGACGTGTTCGCCGAGCTGGTCGCGGCCGGGCGTACCGCGCTCGCGAACGGCGACCCGGCCACCGGCGCCGAGGCACTCACGAGCGCGTGCGGGCTGTGGCGCGGCCGGCCCTTCGAGAGCGTCCCGGTCGGGGCCGGGCTCGCGGCCCGGCGTACCGCGCTCGAGGATGTCTACCTGTCCACCGCCGAGCTGGCGTTCGAGGCTCAGCTCCGGCTCGGCCGGCACCACGCGGTCCTGCCGCTGCTGCGCGGGCACGTGGGCGCCCACCCGCTGCGGGAGCACGGCCAGGCGCTGCTGATGCTCGCGCTGTACCGGGTCGGCGATCCGGCCGCGGCGCTGGACGTGTTCGCGAGCGCGCGGGCGGCCCTCGTCGGGGACATCGGCATCGAGCCCGGCACCGAGCTCACCGAGCTGCGGCAGGCGGTGCTCCGCCGCGACAACGCTCTACTGTGGAGCGCGGTGTCGGCCGAGTCGTACCCGGTCGAGGCGCCTGACCCGCCCATGCCCGGCGACGCGACCAAACCCGCGGACCGGCCCAGGCCGGCCGAGCCGTTGCCGGTGCCCATGGAGGTGCCGGCGAGCATTGCCGACTTCGTCGGCCGCCGCGGCGAGCTCGGCGAGTTGGGCGCGATGCTGCGCGCCGGCCCACCGCCCGATGCACCCGGCTCAGCCGTGATCGTCGCGATCTCCGGCATGGGCGGGATCGGCAAGACGACCCTCGCCGTACGGCTCGCGCACGAGGTACGCGACGAGTACCCGGACGGCTGCCTGTACGTCGACCTCCGCGGTACGGACGCGCAGCCCACGCCGCCCCGGGTGGTACTCGGTGCGTTCCTCCACGCGTTGGGCATCTCGACCGAGACGACACCCGCCGACCTCGCCGGTCGCGAGCGGCTGTACCGGTCGGTCCTCGCCGGCCGGCGGATGCTCCTGGTCCTCGACAACGCGGCAACCGACGGTCAGGTGCGGCCGCTGCTGCCGGGCGCGGGCTGCGGCGTGCTGGTGACGAGCCGGCCGCTGTTGACGGGCCTGGCCGGTGCGCGTCTGGTCGCGGTCGACCCGCTGCCACTCACCGACGGCGTACGCCTGCTCACCCGGGTCGCCGGGCAGAGCCGGATCGGCGGCCAGCGGGACGACGCCGAACGGGTGGTCGCGCTGTGCGGCGGGCTGCCGCTGGCCATCCGGGTCGCCGCCGTCCGGCTGGTGCGCAGCCGCACCATGGACACGGTCCACCTCGCCGACCGGCTGGCCGACGAGCGCCGGCGCCTGGACGAGCTGGTCGCGGCCGATCTGGACGTACGCGCGAGCCTGGAGGTCGGCTACCAGCACCTGGACGGCCAGGCGGCACGGCTGCTCGGGTTGCTCAGCCTCGTACCGTTCCCGACCGTCACACCGGCCTTCGGGGCGGCACTTCTTGAGCTGCCGGCGCGCGAGGCGGAGCGCCTCTTCGACGACCTGAGCGCGGCCCACCTTATCTCCATTGTGGACGGTGATCGGTACCGCATCCACGATCTCGTACGGTTGCACGCCGCCGTACGGGCGCGCGACACCGAGCCGGCAGCGGCGCTGGACGCGGCCGTAGCGCGGGTCTGCCGGGCCCTGCTGGCCACCGCCGTGGAGGCGAACGGCCGGCTGCCCTGCCGGGCGAGCCCGGTTCCGGCGCCCGCGGTGCCGGTGGAGGATCCGCCGGCCGACCCGGTCGGCTGGTTCGAGGCGATGCGCGGGCACCTCGTCGTGGCCGTCGACCATGCGGTCCGGCTCGGCTGGCGCGATCTCGCCGGCCGCTTGGCGGCGTCGATGGTCAACTTCTGCATGATGCGCGGGTACCAGGACGAGTGGGAGCACAGTCACCGCGCGGTACTCGACGCGCCGGGCTGCCCGCTCGACCCCGCGGTCGAGGCGACGCTCTGGCTCAACCTCGGCAACCTGTACCGGTTCCGCGACGACGACCGGGCCGCCCTCGCGCTGCTGCGCCGGGCGTACCGGCAGTTCGAGAAGGTCGGCGAGCCACTCGGCGCGGCCTGCGCGGCGCTGTGCTGGTCGGTCGCCGCCGGCCTGCTCGGCCGGCCACGGTTCGCCAGGGCCATGCTCGAGGCCGCGTTCACCCACCTGGATCGGTACGGCGGCAGCACACCGCTGGCCGGTTACGCCGTGCTGGCGACCCGCGACACGCCGGACCGCGCCGGCACGGTACGGCGGGCACTGGCCATCTTCGACGAACTCGGCGAAGGCTGGGGTGCCGCCGAGGCGCACGCGTTCCTCGGCCAGGCACTGCACGAGCAGGGGCAGCTCGAGGCCGCGATCACGCACCTGCGGCGCGCCATCGAGATGTACGCCGAACTGCGCGACCGGCTGAACCTGACGATGGCAGAGAACTCCCTCGCCGGCGTGTACCTGACGCTCGGCGCCCTGGATCGCGCCCGCGACCTGCTCGACCGGACCCTGCGGACGGCTCGGGAGCTGCGCCATCCGTGGGGTGAGGCGACCGCGCTGCGAAATCTCGGCCGCCTGCACCTGGCGGAGAGCCGGCCGGCTCAGGCGATCGCGCACCTCGAACCGGCGGTGACGATCCTCCGGGCCACCGGCCAGCAGACCTACCTGGCGCGGACCCTGTACCTGCTCGGGCGGGCCCGGTTGGCCGGCGGCGACCGGCTGGGAGCGGCGGGCGACGGCCGGGAGGCGTACGGCATCCTGGGCACCCACCGGCACGCCGAGGCGGCCGCCGTCGGCGCCTGGCTATCCACTGTGGACGGCAACCCGGCGGAGTCAGCGGCGCCGGCGGCTCGGCGAGCCCGCGTGATCGGGCGGACGAACTGGGCCGGCAATGTGGTCTTCTCGGCGTCCCGGTATCTCGAGCCGTCCACTGTGGACGAACTTCGCGGGCTGGTCGCCGGCAGCGAACGCATCCATGCCGTCGGAACCGGTCACTCGTTCAGCCGGCTCGCCGACACCTGCGGCGATCTCGTCTCGCTGGCCGGACTCCCGCCGGTCATGGACATCGACATTGCGCGCCGGGTCGTCCGGGTCTGCGCCGGCGTGCGGTACGGGGAACTGGCGCCGTACCTGCACTCCGCCGGGTACGCGCTGGCCAACCTCGCCTCGCTGGCGCACCTCTCGGTAGCGGGCGCGGTTGCCACCGGAACCCACGGCTCGGGCGACCGCAACGGCAACCTGGCGACCTCGGTCGCGGAGCTGGAGCTGGTGGCCGCCGACGGCGAGCTCGTGACGCTGCGGCGGGGCGGCGACCGGTTCGCCGGCGCGGTCGTCGGGCTCGGCGTGCTCGGCATCGTCACGGCCGTGACGCTGGACATCGTGCCCGCGTTCGACGTCGCCCAGTACGTCTACGAGAACCTGCCACGCGGGCAGCTCGACGAGCATTGGGCGGAGATCTTCGGCAGCGCGTACAGCGTGAGCCTGTTCACCGACTGGACCGGCCCGGAAGTCAATCAGCTGTGGCTGAAGCGGCGGATCGATGGCCGCGAACCGGCGCCGGGCCGAGCCTGGCTCGGTGCCCGGCTGGCCGACGGACCCCGGCATCCCATCGCCCGCCTGCCCGCCGCCGGCTGCACGGCCCAGCTCGGCGCGCCGGGTCCCTGGTACGCCCGGCTGCCGCACTTCCGGGTCGATGCCATCCCGAGCAGCGGCGCCGAGCTGCAGTCGGAGTACCTGGTGGCCCGCGAGCACGGCATGCCGGCGCTGGCCGCGATCGACCGCATCCGTGACCGCGTCGCGCCGGTCGTGCAGGTCAGCGAGGTCCGTACCGTCGCCGCCGACGACCTGTGGCTGAGCCCGAGCTACCGGCGGGACAGTTTGGCCATCCACTTCACCTGGGTCCTCGACGTGCCCGCGGTGGCCGCAGCGCTGGCTGCGGTCGAGGAGGCGCTGGCACCGTTCGCCGCCCGCCCGCACTGGGCAAAGCTCTTCCGGACTCCACCGGCGGTGCTGCGTGACCGGTACGACCGGTGGGCGGATTTCGTACGCCTGCGGCGCGCGTACGACCCGACCGGAAAGTTCGGTAACGAGCTGGTCGACCGGTACTTCCCGATCGAGGGGCACCCGGTCGGGACCGCGCCGCTGGGGTGCCGGCCGCGGTCTGGCTAGGCTTCCCGGCATGGCGTTTTCCGGGTGGCCCATCGAGGCGGTGGAGTTCTACCAGGGCCTGGCGGCAGACAACTCCAAGACGTACTGGACGGCACACAGGTCGGTGTACGAGACAAGCGTGTACGCGCCGATGGCCGGGCTGCTCGCCGAGCTGACCGACGAGTTCGGCGGTGGGCGCATCTCCCGGCCGTACCGCGACGTGCGGTTCAGCAAGGACAAGTCGCCGTACAAGACCGGCATCTACGCGACCCTGGAACGCGGGGGCTACGTACGGTTCAGCGCCGAGGGGCTCACGGCCGGAACCGGGTACTACCTGATGGCTCCCGACCAGCTCGACCGCTACCGGCGCGCGGTCGCCGATGACGTACCGGGCGCAGACCTCGTAGCCATCATCGGCCGGCTCGACGCCAAACAGATCACGGTCAGCGGGACGGCGAGCCTCAAGAGCGCACCCAAGGGGTACCCGAGGGACCACCCACGGATCGACCTGCTGTGCCACAAGGACCTCATCGCCTGGCGGGACTGGCCCGTGGCCGCGTGGCTGGGCACCGCGGCCGCCAAGAAGCGCGTCGTGGAGTTTCTGCGTACGGCCGCACCGCTGCACGCCTGGCTGGACGAGCGGGTGGGTCCGAGTACGGCCGAGCCGGCCGGCTGGCGCTGAGGCCGGATCCCGCCGCGGCCGGCGGGCAGCCCCGGCTACCGTCCCCCGGGCCACGCCGTACGGCCGGCGGCACCGGCGCCGACCCGCTGTGCCGGCACGACGTCGTCGATGTCGACCACGGCCTGGGAGAACTGCGCGTGGTAGAGGCGGTGGTACGCCCCCTCGGCAGCGAGCAGCTCGTCGTGCGTGCCCTGCTCGACGATCTGGCCGTCCTCCATCACCAGGATCGTGTCGGCATCCCGGATCGTGGACAGCCGGTGGGCGATCACGAAGCTCGTCCGGTCGGAGCGCAGCGCGGCCATGGCGCGTTGCAGCAGCACCTCGGTACGGGTGTCCACCGAACTCGTCGCCTCGTCGAGGATCAACAGCGACGGGTCGGCCAGGAACGCTCGGGCGATCGTGATCAACTGCCGTTCGCCGGCGCTGACGTTGCCGCCCTCGTCGTCGATGACGGTGTCGTACCCGTCCGGCAGCGTGCGTACGAACCGGTCGACGAACGTCGCGCGGGCCGCGGCCAGGATCTCCTCCTCGCTGGCCGCCGGGTTGCCATAGCCGATGTTGTCCCGGATGGTCCCGCCGAACAGCCAGGTGTCCTGCAGTACCATGCCGATCTCGCGGCGCAGGTCGTCCCGGCGCATCGCGGTGATGTCCACGCCGTCGAGCGTGATCCGCCCGCCGGCCAGCTCGTAGAACCGCATGATGAGGTTCACCAGCGTGGTCTTGCCGGCACCGGTCGGGCCGACGATCGCGATCGTGTGGCCCGGCTCGGCCACCAGCGACAGGTCGTCGATCAGCGGCTGGTCCGCGTGGTACCGGAACGACACGTGCTCGAACTCCACCCGGCCGTGCGGCTGCCCGACCCGTACCGGCTCGGCCGGCGCCGGGGTCTGCTCCTCGGCGTCGAGCAGATCGAACACCCGCTCCGCCGAGGCCACCCCGGACTGCAGCAGGTTCGCCATCGAGGCGACCTGGGTGAGCGGCTGGGTGAACTGGCGCGAGTACTGGATGAAGGCCTGGACGTCACCGAGGCTCATCGAGCCGGACGCGACCCGGAGCCCGCCGACGACCGCGATCACGACATAGCTGAGGTTCCCGATGAACATCATCGACGGCATGATGATCCCGGACACGAACTGCGCCGCGAAGCTCGCCTGGTAGAGCTCCTCGTTCTTGGCCGCGAACGCCGCCTCGACCTCGCGGCCCCGGCCGAACACCTTCACCAGCTCGTGGCCGCTGAACGCCTCCTCGATCTGGGCGTTCAACGATCCGGTGTGCTGCCACTGGGCGACGAACTGCCGCTGCGACCGTTTCGCGATCTGCCGGGTCACGACCACCGAGAGCGGCACCGCCACCAGGGCGATCGCGGCCAGCACGGGCGAGATCAACACCATCATCAGGAGTACGCCGATGACCATGAGCAGCGACGTGAGCAGCTGGCTCAGTGTCTGGGACAGCGTCTGGGCGATGTTGTCGATGTCGTTCGTCACCCGGCTGAGCACCTCGCCGCGGGGCTGCCGGTCGAAGTACGGCAGCGGCAACCGGTTGAGCTTGTCCTCGACGTCGGCGCGCAGCTTCAGGATCGCCCGCTGTACCACGTTGTTGAGCAGGTACCCCTGCACCCAGCCGAGCAGGCCCGCCGCGACGTAGACCGCGACCGCCAGGAGCAGCACCTGGCTCAGCCGGGTGAAGTCGATGCCCGCACCGGGTACGACGTGCATCCGCAGCAGCAGGTCGGCGAACCCGCCGGCACCCGACTGCCGGGCCTGCGCGGCGGCCCGGTCGAGCGGTACGCCCGCGGGCAACCGCCGCCCGAGCACCCCGGCGAAGATGACATCGGTCGCCCGCCCGAGGATGCGCGGCCCGATCACCGACAGAGCGACGCTCAGCACGGCAAGGCCGATGACCATCGACAGCTGGGTCCGGTACGGCCGGAGCCGGCCGACGAGCCGCTTTGCGGTGGGGCCGAAGTTCATCGACTTCTCCGCCGGCATGCCGGCGCTCATCCACGGCGGGCCGCCGCCCTGCCGTGCGCCGGCGCCCGGCAGCCGGGCCGGCACGGCACCGTTCGGCTTCCCGGTCGGCTCACTCATGCTGCTACCTCCACCGTCAGCTGGGACTCGACGATCTCGCGGTACGTCGGGCAGCTCTGAAGGAGCTCGTGGTGCGTGCCGGTGCCGACGATCGCGCCGTCATCCAGTACGACGATCTGATCGGCGTCGACGATCGTCGACACCCGCTGGGCCACGATGACGACGGCGGCGTCCGCGGTGACCGGCCGGAGCGCGGCCCGCAGCCGCGCGTCGGTACCCAGGTCGAGCGCGGAGAACGAGTCGTCGAACAGGAAGATCTCCGGTTGGCGGACAAGGGCCCGGGCGATCGCGAGCCGCTGGCGCTGCCCGCCGGAGACGTTGGTACCGCCCTGGGCGATCGGCGCCTCGAGCCCGCCCGGCATCGCCTCGACGAAGTCGCGGGCCTGTGCGATCTCGAGGTGCTCCCAGAGCTGCTCGTCCGTCGCGTCGGGGTTGCCGTACCGCAGGTTGCTGGCGACCGTACCGGAGAACAGGTAGGGCTTCTGCGGTACCAGGCCGATCCGGCTCCACAGCAGATCGGGATCGAGGTCCCGTACGTCGACCCGGTCGACGAGGACCGCGCCCGCGGTGACGTCGAACAGCCGCGGCACCAAGGACAACAGCGTGGTCTTACCGGCGCCCGTACTGCCGATGATCGCGGTGGTCCGGCCGGCCGTGGCGTGCAGCGAGATGTCGCGCAGTACGGGCGCGGTGGCGCCCGGGTACTGGAACTCGACACCGCGCAGCTCGAGGTCGCCATGGCTGCGCACCTCGGCGACCGGGTTGGCGGCGCGGCGTACGGACGTCTCGGCGTCGAGCACCTCGCCGATCCGCTCCGCGGAGACCGCGGCCCGCGGGACCATGACCAGCATGAACGTCGCCATCATCACGGACATGAGGATCTGCATCAGGTAGGTGAGGAAGGCGGTCAGCGCGCCCACCTCCATCTGCCCGGCGTCGATGCGTGCGGCGCCGAACCACAGCACGGCGACGCTCGACGCGTTGAGGACGAGCATCACGGTCGGGAAGATCAGCGTCATCAGGCGGCCGACCCGCAGCGCGGTCGCGGTCAGGTCGGCGTTCGCCGCGCCGAACCGCGCGGTCTCCTCCGGCTCGCGGACGAAGGCGCGTACCACCCGTACGCCGGCGATCTGCTCGCGAAGGACCCGGTTCACGGTGTCGATGCGGGTCTGCATCAACCGGAACTGCGGCACCATCCGGCGGATGATCAGGCCGATGGCGATGACCAGCACCGGCACGCAGACCACCATCAGCCAGGAGAGGCCGAGGTCCTCGCGGAGCGCCATGATGACGCCGCCGATGCACATGATGGGCGCGGCCACGAGCATCGTGCAGGTGAGCACGACCAGCATCTGTACCTGCTGGACATCGTTCGTGTTGCGGGTGATCAGCGAGGGGGCGCCGAAGTGGCCGACCTCCCGGCCGGAGAAGCTGATCACCCGTGCGAAGATCGCCGACCGTACGTCCCGGCCGAAGCTCATTGCGGTGCGGGCCCCGAAGTACACCGCGACGACCGAGCAGCCGATCTGCACCGCGGCCACGAGCAGCATCCACCCGCCGGTACGCAGGATGTAGCCGGTGTCCCCCTGCGCGATTCCCTTGTCGATGATGTCGGCGTTGAGGCTGGGCAGGTAGAGCGACGCCATGGTGCCGACGAGTTGCAGCAGGACCACGGCGGCCAGCGGGCGTACGTACGGGCGCAGGTAGGTGCGTAGGAGCCTGGTCAGCATTGGCGGTCCCCCGGTGCGGTCGGTGCGGTCGCGCGGTGGTGGACCCCGTCGAGGAGTACGCCGACGATCTCGTCCGCGGTCAGCGGGTTGCCATCGGTGATCAACGGATGGGTCCCGGCGAACGTGAGTAGGCGCAGCAGCCGGGCCACCTCGTGGGCCGAGCACCGGAGCTGGTCATGGTCCGGCTCGATGACCCGCGCCACCGCGTCGTAGATCAGGTCGTTGGTTGGCCGCCCGGACGCGCGGTGGGTGTCGAGCTCCTCCGGCGGCGCGTGCATCCGGACGGCGGTCATCATGCTGATGACGCTGGTCAGCCGGCGCTGCACGATCGTCACCACCTGGCGGAGCCGCATGCGCAGCGGCAGCCCGAGATCGACCGCGGCCAGCTCGGTTAGCAGCGGCGACGGATCCAGTGCGGTTGCGATCGCCGCCTTGACGAGCGCGTCCTTGTCCGGGAAGACCCGGAAGATGGTGCCCTCGGCGACGCCGGCCGCCTCCGCGATCTGCTTGGTCGTCACCTTCATGCCGTGCTGGGCGATGAGCGGCAGCGTCGCGGCGATGAGCAGCGCCCGGCGCTCTTCCGGTGGGAGGGGCCGCGCCCGGCCCGTACTCGGCGGGCCCGCACGCGGCAGGCGTGGTGACGACACGTCCGGCAATCTAACTGAGTGAGTCACTCACTCACAAGCCGATATCGGTGCGCGGGGCGCCACAGCTCACCGCTGGAGATCGCGTAGCCGATGGCGCCGGCCCGAGATCGGGCGTGAGCGGCGCGGTACCCGAGCCGCCTTACGGGGTACGGGAGATGTCGACTCGTCTCGCCGAGCGGGCCTACCAACGGACGGAGATCACCATGAGCGAGCTGCCCGAGCGGGTACGGGCCCTGTTCGAGGGGCCCAACTTCGCCCACGTCGCCACCGTGCTGCCGGACGGCAGCCCGCACAGCGTCCCGGTGTGGGTCGGGTTGGAGGGTGACCGGATCGCGTTTCTGACCGGCCCGGAGTCGCGCAAGGCCCGCAACATCGAGCAGGAGCCCCGAGTGGCGATATCCATCAACGCTCAGGACCAGCCGTACACGATGGCCCAGGTTCGCGGTCGCGTCACCGAGTGCCTGGAGGGTGCGCCGGCGTGGGACATCATCGACCGGATCTCGCGCAAGTACACGGGCAAGCCGTACCCGCAACGGACCGATCGGGTGGTCTTCCTGGTCCACCCGGACCGCGCCCTGGATCGCCAGTTCGCCTGAGCCGCGGCCCGGCCTGTCGCTCCGGCGGCACGGGTGGGCTGGATCACACGGGGCCCGGGCCAGGAACACCCACCGCTGTCGAGGACTTGAGCACAGTTAACTTCACTTCGACAGCAGGTGTTAGATGGCTACCTTTCCGGTTCTTCCGCTGACCGATGCCGTCCTGCTTCCTGGCATGGTCATTCCGGTCACCCTAGACATAACTACGCAAGCCGCCGTGGATGTCGCGCGCGCCGCCGCCGCGGACAAGAAGGTTCTCGCCGTACCGCGGCTCGACGGCGACTACACCTCGTTCGGCGTCATCGCCGTGATCGAGAAGGTCGGCCGCCTACCGAGCGGCGAACCCGCCGCGGTCGTCCGCGGCCTGTCCCGTGCCAGCATCGGCTCGGGCGTACCGGGCCCCGGCGCCGCACTGTGGGTCGAGGCCAGCGAGACCGAGGAGCCCGCACCGGCCGGCCGGGCGCGCGAGCTGGCGCGCGAGTACAAGGCCCTGATGACGTCCGTGTTGCAGCAGCGCGGCGCCTGGCAGGTGATCGACGCGGTCGAGCGGATGACCGACCTGTCCGAGCTGGCCTACTCCGCCGGGTACGCGCCTTGGCTCAGCCTCGCGCAGAAGGTCGAGCTGCTGACGGCGGCCGATGTCACCGCACGGCTGGAACTGCTGGTCGGCTGGGTGCGTGACCACCTGGCCGAGCAGGAGGTCGCCGAGCGGATCAGCACCGACGTCCGCGAGGGTCTGGAAAAGTCGCAGCGGGAGTTCCTGTTGCGGCAGCAGCTCGCGGCCATCCGCAAGGAGCTCGGCGAGGACGAGCCGGACGGCTCCGCCGACTACCGCTCCCGGGTCGAGGCAGCCCAGCTGCCCGACAAGGTACGCGAGGCGGCGCTGCGTGAGGTCGGCCGGCTCGAGCGGGCCAGCGACCAGTCACCCGAGGCGGGCTGGATCCGCACCTGGCTCGACACCGTGCTGGAGATGCCGTGGACCGTACGTACCGACGACAACACCGACCTGACCGCGGCCCGGACCGTGCTCGACGCCGACCACACCGGCCTGGGTGACGTCAAGGACCGCATCCTGGAGTACCTCGCCGTGCGCAACCGGCGGGCCGCCCGCAACCTGCAGGTCGTCGGAGGCCGCGGCGCCGGTGCGGTACTCGCGCTGGCCGGGCCGCCCGGGGTGGGCAAGACGAGCCTCGGCGAGTCGGTGGCTCGCGCGCTCGGCCGCAAGTTCGTGCGTGTCTCGCTCGGCGGCATCCGGGACGAGGCGGAGATCCGCGGCCACCGGCGTACGTACGTCGGCGCGCTGCCGGGCCGCATCGTCCGCGCGCTGCGCGAGGCGGGTTCCATGAACCCGGTCGTCCTGCTGGACGAGGTCGACAAGATCTCCGTCGGGTACACCGGCGACCCGGCCGCCGCGCTGCTGGAGGTGCTGGACCCCGCCCAGAACCACACGTTCCGCGACCACTACCTCGAGGTCGACCTGGACCTATCGGACGTGCTGTTCCTCGCGACCGCCAACGTCGTCGAGAACATCCCGGGCCCGTTGCTGGACCGCATGGAGCTGGTGACCCTCGACGGCTACACCGAGCAGGAGAAGGTGGCCATCGCGCGCGACCACCTGCTGCCCCGGCAGCGGGAGCACGCCGGGCTCACCGCCGACGAGGTGGTCATCGAGGACGACGTGCTGTCCAGCATCGCGGCGGAGCACACCCGCGAGGCGGGCGTACGGCAGCTCGAGCGCGCCCTGGCCCGGATCCTGCGCAAGGCCGCGGTGACGCTGTCGACCGGTGACGGTCCCATCCGGGTCGATGCCGGCAACCTCGCGACGTACCTGGGCCGGCCGCGCTTCACGCCGGAATCGGCCGAGCGCACGGCGGTACCCGGGGTGGCGACCGGGCTGGCCGTCACCGGTACCGGTGGCGACGTCCTGTTCATCGAGGCGACCGCGATGGAGGGCGAGCCGGGCCTGACCCTGACCGGTCAGCTCGGTGACGTCATGAAGGAGTCGGCGCACATCGCGCTGTCGTACCTGCGGTCGCACGGTCGTGACCTGGGCATCGACCCGAACGCGCTGGCCGGACGCCGCATCCACCTGCACGTACCGGCCGGCGCGGTGCCCAAGGACGGGCCGAGCGCGGGCATCACGATGGTGACGGCGCTTGCCTCGCTGGCCACCGGGCGGCCGGTCGTACCCGAGCTCGGCATGACGGGTGAGGTGACCCTGGCGGGCCGGGTGCTACCCATCGGCGGCGTCAAGCAGAAGCTGCTCGCCGCGCACCGGGCCGGCCTGACCGAGGTGATCGTCCCGGCGCGCAACGAGCCGGACCTCGACGACGTACCGGCGGACGTACGGTCGGCGCTGACCGTGCACGTCCTCGGCGACGTCGCCGACGTGCTGGCGCTGGCCCTGCGGCCGGCGGCCGAGGTATCCGGCACCGGGTCCGCGGCGCCAGCCCTCGCCGCGGCCTGATCGGGACCCGCCACGCCGACCCGGTGCCGCGCTGGCACGATGTCGGCATGACCCGACCGGATCAGCCGCTGCGCCGGCAGGAGATCTCGGCCGCCATCACCGATCTGGGCTGGCGGTACGTCCTCGGCACGGTGCGTACGTGCGTGCGGGTGGACTCGCTCGCCCAGGCGGCCGATGTCGCGGCCCGGGTCGTCGCCGCCGCCGGCCGGGCCGCCGACGAGTGCCTGTCGCTGGACGTACGCCGGGAGCGGGTGGTCCTCTCCGTGCAGTCGTTGGCCACCGCGTCGGTGACCGCCCGGGACATCGCGGTGGCGCGGCGGATCTCGGCGGTCGCCGGCGAGCTCGGCCTGCGAACCGACGCGGAGACCGGCGGCGGTGCGCCCCGGTCGGTACAGATTCTCGAAGTCGGTATCGACGCGCTCGACATCCCGGCGATCCGCCCGTTCTGGAAGGCGGTGCTCGGCTACGACAACGAACCCGGGAGGACCGGTCCCGAGGACGCCGTGGTCGACCCGATCGGGCAGGGCCCGGCCATCTGGTTCCAGCAGATGGATGCGCCGCGACCGCAGCGCAACCGGATCCACCTGGACATCTCGGTACCGCATGACGAGGCGCTGCGGCGGGTCCAGGCCGCGGTGGACGCGGGCGGCACGGTCCGCTCGGACGCGGGGGCGCCGAGCTTCTGGGTCCTGGCCGACGCCGAAGGCAACGAGGCGTGCATCACGACCTGGCAGGGCCGGGACGGCTAGCGCGCAGACGGCTGCCGCTGGAACGGTTAGCGTCAAAGGCGCACGCAGCTCGGCTCCCCGGCCGCCCCGGCCGGCGCCCGGCCGGAAGGGAAGTCGTGACGTACCTGAACCACCGGCCCACCACACCGGCCGGCGCGCTCGCCGAGCTGCTCGCGGGCAACCGCCGCTTCGTCAGCGGTACCCGGGTCCACCCGCACCAGGACGCTGAGCACCGCGCCGCGCTCGCCGCCGCGCAGCGTCCGTTCGCCGTCGTGTTCGGCTGCTCCGACTCCCGCCTCGCCGCCGAGATCATCTTCGACCGCGGCCTGGGTGACCTGTTCGTGGTACGGACCGCCGGGCACATCGTCGGCGCCGAGGTGCTCGCGAGCATCGAGTACGGCGTCACCGTGCTGGAGGCCCCGCTCGTCGTCGTGCTCGGCCACGACTCCTGCGGCGCCATCCAGGCCGCGCACGAGGCGCTGACCGAGGACCGCCCGGCCGGGCGCGACCTGCGCGCCATCATCGACCGGGTCACGCCCAGCATCCAGTACGCGCACCGGCACCACATCACCGACCGCGACGGCATCGCGGACGTACACGTCCGGCGCACCGTCGACCTGATCGCCGGTCGGGGCACCGCGATGGCGGACGCCGTGGCCGCCGGGCGGTGCGCGGTGGCCGGCATGTCGTACCGGCTGGCCGACGGCCGGGTAACCGTGCTCACGTCGGCCGGTGCGCCGCGCGGCGCCGAGCCGGGCGGCGCCGAGCCGGACGGCTGAGCACCGGCACGACGGCTGCCGTCAGTCGTCCGCGAGAAGCCCGCCGACGACCAGCTCGCGCGGGATGCCGTGCGTCTCGTGCAAGTAGCTGATGTCCTCCTCGCTCAGCGGGCCGGCTGAGCGCAACCGGGAGACCAGCGGACGCCCCCGGTGCAGGAGCTGGCGGAAGCGTCGCTCCTCGTCGAGCAGGGCGTGACGGACCGGCGCGAGGTCGAGGTCCTGGCCGAAGTGCGCCACCGTGTGCCCGACCGGCTCGTCCGGCAGGTCCGCCAGCGTCCGGGATGGGTCGACGCGCCACATCGCCGTCAGCGTGCGCCGGATCAGCCGGCGCAGTACGTACCCGCGCCCGGTGTTCGACGGACGGATCCCGTCGCCGATGACGACGACCGCCGACCGCAGGTGGTCACAGGTGATCCGCAAAGACGGTTCGTCGAGGTCCCACAAGCCCGACACCGTACGTAGCCACGGCTCGAACACGTCGCACTCGTAACCGGATCGTTTGTCCTGCAACACGGTCAGCAGGCGCTCCAGGCCCATGCCAGTGTCTACATTGGACTTTGTCAGCCGCTCCAGGCTGCCGTCGACGTGCCGGCGGTACCGCATCATCACGTGGTTCCACACCTCGACCCAGCGCCGGTCGGTGGTCGGCGTGCCGCACGGCGGCGGCGTACCGGTCCACACGAAGATTTCCGAATCGGGGCCGCACGGCCCGGTGGGGCCGTTCGACCACCAGTTGTCCTCGCGGGTCAGCTCCACCGGCACACCGAGCTCCGCCCACGTCTGCAGGGATTCGGCGTCCAGGCCTACCTGCCCGTCGCCACCGAACACCGTCGCGTGCAGCCGGTCCGGCCCGATACCGAAGCCGTCGCGCAGCAGCTCGTACCCCCAGCGCAGGCTCTGCGGGCCGGAATAGTCGCCGAGCGACCACGATCCCAGCATCTCGAAGACCGTCAGATGCGTACTGTCGCCGACGTCATCCAGATCGGTCGTACGCAGGCAGCGCTGGACGTTGACCAGCCGCCTGCCCAGCGGATGGGGCCGGCCCTCGAGGTACGGGGTCAGCGGGTGCATCCCGGACGTGGTGAACAGGACCGGATCTCCGGCCGGGGGTACGAGGGAACCGCCGGTGACGCGCTGGTGGCCGCGCTCGCGGTAGAAGTCGAGGAACGTGGTGAGCACCTCGGTGGTGTTCATGGCGTCGTGCCTTTCGGGTCGGGGTGACCGGAAAGGACCGCGTGCGCGGCCATGAACGGAGTCGGGTGACGCGCCAGCGAGCCGTTTCCGGTCGCCAGCGGGATGGCAGAGGTCAGCCGGTGGCGACCGACGAGCGGGTAGCTCGCGCGGTCGCCGTGACGCGTCGAATGATGACCTCCACGGGCTGAACCCTACCGGTGCGGGTACGCAGCTGCCCACGCATTTCGTCGTCACCGGCCGAGCAGCCGGTACCGGCCGGGTCGGTCGGAGGACAGCGACATTCGCGCCGTCACCGTTGCGGCGAACAGGTTGCGCATCGATCGGCGCGGCTAGCTGGTACGCGGAGTCGCCAGTTCCTCGGCGTACCTGTCGTGCAGCTCGTCCCAGCCGTAGTTGCGGGCGTCCGCCCCACGGATCGGCCCGATCGGCCGCCCATCGAGCAGGTGCTCGGCGACGATGAGGCAGATGTGCCACCCGGCGGCCGCCCGCGGTACCGACGCCCGGTCCTCGACGGTGTGGCGCAGCGTCAGCCGCGTGCCGGCACCGACCGCGGCGAGCTCCCACCGCAGCCGGTCGGTGCCCCACACGTACTCCAGCAACGTGGGCGGTTCCACCCGGCGCACCGATGCGGGCAGGTCCACGGACGTGTCGCCATCGATCATCGTCAAGGTGGCGTCGCCGGTCCTGGCAAGATCCCGGTCGGCGGTGAAGGGTGCCCATTGGCTCAACTGCCCCGGTTCGGTCAACGCCGCCCAGACCTTCTCGGGTGCGTGTGGCAGCTCCCGGACGAAGACGAGCGTCCAGCGGTCGCCGGTCGCCTCGCACTCGGTCGCGGCAAGAGGGCCCGGTACGAAGGCACGGTTCATCGCTACTCCTTGTCGAGATGACGCTCGAGCGCGTCGAGATGGCGGGTCCACAGGCTGCGGTAGGGCTCCAGCCAGTCGGCGACAGCCTGGAACTGGGTGGCCTCCACGTGGTAGATGCGCTGCTGTGCCGCCGTACGGCAGGAGACGAAACCGGCTTCCCGCAACACCTTCAGATGCTTGGACATCGTGGGCTGGCTGACCCCCAGCGCCTCGACCAGGCCGGTGACGCTACGCCGGGACCGGCGTAGCTCGTCGAGGATCCGGCGCCGGGTCGGCTCGGCGAGTACGGCAAACGCGTCGACGGGCACCCGGCTAATATGCCGCTAGAGGCATATGCCTGTCAAGGACTATACGCGGTCACACCGCGACTGTCGGCGATACCGGCACGAGGTATCGGTGGTAATCGGTGACCGGTACGATGCCGAGCTTCCGGTAGAGCGGCACACCAGCTTCGGTGGCCTGCAGGTTTGGTTGCCGGCAGGAGTGCCACTGTGGCCAGACAGCAGGGGATGCGCTGGTGGTGCCGATCAGAATGGGTCTTGGTGACCGCGTCGCCTGCCGTTCAGGCTTTTGAATGAGTGCAGGCTGGCCAGGCCCAGCGTCTGCGCGGCGTCGAACTGTTCGAAGGTGCTGACCGGCTGGAATCCCAGGCGGACCGCGAGTCTCAGCGAGCGCTCATTGGCCGTCTGGGTCACGATGATGACCGGCTGGTCGGGGAGTTCGTCTGCGGCTGCGCGCAACGCGGCGGTGGCGGCCTCGAACGCCAGTCCCGCGCCCCAGGCGTCGCGCCGCAGCAGGTAACCCAGTTCCAGTTCCTCGCCGCCTTCGGTGACGTGACCGGGCAGGTCGGCGGCGCGCCGGCTGAGCACCAATGTTCCGATGAGGTCGTCGGTAGCCTTGTCGGCGATGACGAAGACGCCGGGAGTGGCGGTCACGTTAGCTAGGCCGATCGCGTCCAGGCGCTGCTCGACAGCCTCCCGGAGACGCGGGCCGCCGAGGTAGGCCCAGACCTCCGGGTCAGTCTGCAGCTCGATGAGCCTTTCCCGATCAGCGTCGCGCGCCTTGCGCAGCAGGACCCGGTCCGTTGCGATCTGGACGGCGGACAGCATCGGCAACTGGCTCATGTGACCCTTCCTTGCTGGATTGATCCATCAGATCATGTCACCGCCGCGTGGACGCACTCGACGATGCGGTCGATGCCGGCGGAAGGGCTGTGGGCGCGAGGTCGTGGCGCAGTTGGAACCGGTCGATGTGCCGTTAAGAGCCATCGCCGCGATGTGTCCGTGCAGGTTCACGATGTTGACCCAGATCGCAGTTATTCTGATGGATGGTCTCCAAATCAATAGTCTTCGATAATCATTCACGCCCGGAGGATCGCGCCGACCTCGACGCCCGCTGTCCCCACGGCTAGCGTGCTGTTATGCGTCACCGACTCCTTATCCTGTTCGCCGCGGCCGCCGGCCTGCTCCTCGGTCTGGCCTCGCCGGCATCCGCTATCACCTACGGCGCTCCGGACGGCAACGCCCATCCGCAGGTCGGTGCCCTCATCGCCGACCAGGCATTCTCGGACGGCACGTGGGCGTACTGCAGCGGCACACTGATCTCACCGACCGTGTTCCTCACCGCTGCGCACTGTGGCGACCCGGGCCAGACCACCGCGCGGGTCTCGTTCGCCAGCCAGTACCACGACGGTGACCGACTGTATGTCGGCGCCTACCTGCCCGACCCGCGCTACCGCGGCGCGCAGTCGGATCCACACGACATCGCGGTCGTGCTGTTCGACACGCCGGTCCGGGGCATCACTCCGGCGCTACTGCCCCGAGCCGGCCTCCTGGATCAGCTCGCGGCAAGCGGCGAGCTGTCGTCGGTTGCGTTCACCGCGGTCGGGTACGGCTCGCTCGAACCGGTGAACGGCCCGGGCGGCAAGACGTTCGTCTACACCGACACCCGGAACGCTTCGACCGGCTCACTGAACAGCCTGACCAACGCGTGGCTGCGGCTGTCCCAGAATCCGGCCACCGGCAATGGCGGCACCTGCTACGGCGACTCCGGCGGGCCGAACTTCCTCGGCGGAGCCACGTCGACCCTGGTGGTCGCCACGACGATCACCGGCGACACACCGTGCCGGTCGACGAACGTCGACTACCGGCTCGACACCGAGTCGGCCCGGGAGTTTCTCGGCCAGTTCGTCGCGCTGCCCTGACGGTGTGGTGCGGTGGGTGCTGCGGTGAGCTCGCGCGGCGCATGAGGAATCCTCCCTTGCGTCAGCACTGCATCGATAGGTGAAGCTCTTTCTACCGGCTGCGTGCGAGGGGCGCCACCTGCGTCGCAGGGGCACGGGAGCCGGCTCGGTGAGCCGGCTCCCGCACCGTCAGCTAGGTACCCGGATGTTGCCGTAGCCGATCGGCAGCGGCGATTCCGGCGTGCCCAGCGCGTACCCCGTCGCGCCGCTGATCGCCACCGCGTACCGGTCCGCCGGCGTAGCGTCGCCCGGCTCGGCCGCGTCCGTGGCGTCGATCCGGATCGACGACGTACCGGGCACTGCCGATGCCGTACCGGTGGCGAGGTCGATCGCGGTCGTCGTGGCCGACCCGGCCTGCACGATCGCGGTACACACCTTCGGGTTGCCACCCGTACAGCTGCGCGACAGCGAGGTCAACGAGCTCGACTGGACGACGTAGGCGGTACCGCCCGAGACGAACACGTGCACCGCGTCGCCGCCGCTCGACTCGCCACAGGCGACGCCGGGCTGGCCGGCGGGCGGGGTGAAGCCCTTGAACAGCACTCCCGCCGGGAGCGGCTCGCGGATCACCACGTTCGTCGCGTCGTCGAGACCGCTGTTGCCGACGGTGATGACGTAGTTGTAGTCATCCCGCGCGCGGAACGCGTCCGGCGCCGGCGGGTCACTGTGGCTGAACACGCTGTGCTGCACGACCGTGAGGCCGACGCCCGGCCGGACCGTCGTCGTGGTGGTCGCCGTGTTCGACACGCTCTTGTTCTTGATGTTGCCGGTCACGGTTGCCATGTTCGTGATCAGGACCCCGCCGTGGCGACGATCCGGCCCGTGATGGTCACGTCCATCGCCTCGCCGGCGTTGAGCCGCAGCGTCGGGCTGGTCTGCGTGCACGTGACCTTGGGGCCGTCGACGGTGCACACGCCCTTGGTGGTCGTGGCTTGCACGCTCGCGGCGTCGAAGCCCTGGGTGCTGTCCACGACGGCGACGCTGTCGGCCCTGGTCGCCGCGGTGTTGACCACGTGAATCGTGTACGTCTCAAGGTCGCCGGGGCGGATCGGGTCGACCAGGTCAGTCTTGGTGATCGTCAGGTTCGTCTGGGCCGGCGGCGCGGGCTTGGTCGAGACGAGCGACCCGGTGTTGTTCAGGTCGTTGGACTCGGCAATCTCGTTGTACGGGTCGACCACGGCGGTGTCCTTGAACGGCCCCGGGTCGGCGCCGGACTTCGCGTAGATGGTGATCGTGGCGTTCGTACCGGCATTCACCCGGCCACCGGTGCACGTGACGGTCAGCGACCCGGGCGGGGTGTTGGCGCACACGAACAGGCTCGTGCCGCTGGCCGACAGCAGGCTGAACCCACCGGGCAGCGTGTTGATGACGGTGACCTCGGTGGCGTGCGCGTTGCCGGCGTTGTCGACCGTCAGGTCGTACTGGACGTCCTGCAGCTCACCGATCTGGGTCGGCCCCTGCACGCTGATCAACAGGTCGGCCTTCGGCGCCGTGGACTGGTTGCTGACCAGAGTCGACACCGTCGAGGACACCGTGAAGGTGTTGCTGGCGTGGGTACCTGCCACGGTCGCCGTGTTGTGCAGGGTCTCGCCGTTCGCCGCCGTGACCTGGCCACGGATCGTCACGCGCCACGACTCGAACCCGCCGATGCTGCCCGCGTCGCAGGTGACGAGGTTGGCGGTCTGGCTACAGGAGCCGACGGAGCTCGTCAGGATGAGCCCGGTCATGCCCTCGACCTGATCGGTGAGGACGACGTCGTTGAGGACGGCACCGTCAGCCGTGTTGGTGATGTCGATCGTGTACGTCAACTGGGTGCCGGAAGAGACCGGGTTGGTCGACGCCGTCATGGTCACCGACGCCGGCTGGGCCGCATGTGCCGGCGAGCCGAACCCGACAGTCATGCTGCCGCAGACCAGGGACAGAATCGCCGCACGGACCGCTGTTCGTCGCCAACCAGTAAACATTCAGCTCATCGCGTTGGTGTGACGCGGTGGTGGTCGGATCGCTTGGGTGTCAGGTGGGTGCTGTTGCGGGGGGCATCCACGGGTCGCCGAGGATCGCGTCGCGTAGGACGGTGAGCTG
>JAEHDK010000440.1 GCA_016880465.1 Micromonosporaceae bacterium | reverse complement strand
TGGCTGCTCGGTCATGTCCGGCAGCCTAGGTTGACAGGTGGCGGGGCGGACATCAATGAGATTCGTGACTGGGTAGGTAGTCCGGCCGGTGACGGGTGCTCGCGGCGGTGGTACGGCCACGGCCAGATCCGTTCCTCGACACCCTCGGCGGAGACGGGCCCGCAGCGTCGAGTAGCTCGCTGGCGGAGTCGCTCGGACCACGCCCGGCGACGAAACCAGCTGATCGCGGTGGTAGTTAGTGATCGCCTTCGCACGAGCGGTCGATGAGGCAGGCCAGACCATCGAAGAGCCGTTGCCGGCCGAACTCGTACATGTGCGCGGGGTCTTGTGCGCCGTGGCGCGCCATGCCGGCGGCGGTGCCGACGCGGGTGGCCAATGGATAGGCGTTCGGGTCGGCTACTCGTCTGAGCAGCGGACCGGCCATGGCCCACCGCTTCTCGTCGGTCACGGCGGTGGCCTGCTGAGCGGCGTGGGCTTCCCGGGCGGTGCGAGCGCTGGCGTGCACGAACATCAGCAGGTGCGTCAGCCAGTCGTCCATCTGCAGATCGGTGATACCGAGCCCATCCAGAGCCGACAGCTCGGGTTCGTACTTGGCGATGGCTCCGGCGCCGAGTGGTGCCTGAGGGCGAACACCGTGATCGTCCAGGAGTGAGCGTTGAACAGTGCCCGGTTCTCGTCGGCCACTGCGGTGGAACGGATGGCTATGACATGACAACCTCACTCCTTGTCCTGTGCACGTCCTTGGTGCCGCAACGACATCCAATGCATGGCCGCCTCGCGCTGCGCGAGCTCGACCGGCCGGCTACTCCTTCAACCGGCCCCCGATACATGAGCGGATCCTGCGATCAGCCCGCGTCGAGCGGCAGGCCTATCAAGCCCTGGACATCGGGTGCGGGGCCGGCGTGTCCACCGCCGCTCTGGTACCTCTTGCCCGGCGTGTAACCGGCCGTACTGTCGACTCGTGAGCGGTGCGGCGAGAAGCGGAGGGCGTATGGGCGAGTTCTGGGACGATGTGGAACGGCACGTGGTGCGCTACGGCGGCGCCTTCACGCCGGAGATCATCGCGCGGGCTGAGGGCAGCTTCGTCTATACCGAGGACGGCCGGCGGATCCTGGACTTCACCTCAGGGCAGATGAGCGCGATCCTCGGGCACGCGCACCCGGAGATCGTGGCGACCGTGCGCGAGCAGATCGGCCAACTCGACCACTTGTTCAGCGGGATGCTGTCGCGGCCAGTCGTTGAGCTGTGCCGGCGGCTGGCAGCGTCATTACCCGAACCGCTGTCTAAGACGCTGCTGTTGACGACCGGCGCCGAGTCGAATGAAGCAGCCGTGCGCATGGCCAAGCTGGTGACCGGCCGGCACGAGGTCGTGTCGTTCGCCCGCTCCTGGCACGGAATGACCCAGGCAGCGGCCGCGGCGACCTACAGCGCGGGGCGCAAGGGGTACGGCCCGGCCTCGCCCGGGAACTTCGCGATCCCGACGCCGAATTCGTACCGGCCCGATTTCACCACGCCCTCCGGCGAGCTGGACTGGCGGCGACAGCTGGACTTCGGGTTCGAGCTCGTCGACGCGCAGTCCGTCGGCAGCCTCGCCGCATGCATCGTCGAGCCGATCCTCAGCTCCGGCGGCGTCATCGAACCCCCACCCGGCTACCTTGTCGCCCTCCAGGAGCGGTGCCGCGAGCGAGGAATGCTGCTCATCCTCGACGAGGCGCAGACCGGGCTCTGCCGCACCGGCACCTGGTATGCCTTCCAGCGCGATGGAGTGGTGCCCGACATGCTCACGCTGTCCAAGACCCTCGGCGCCGGCCTGCCGCTGGCCGCGGTGGTCACCAGTGAGGAGATCGAGGCGGAGGCCCATGCGCGTGGCTTCCTGTTCTACACCACCCACGTGTCGGACCCGTTGCCCGCAGCGGTCGGCAACGCCGTGTTGACCATCCTGGAGCGGGACGCCCTGGACCAGCGGGCCCAGAAGCTCGGCGACCAACTGCGGCGCGGCCTGTTGGAGCTGAGGGACCGGCACGCCGTGGTCGGCGACGTACGAGGACGTGGGCTCCTGCAGGGCATCGAGCTGGTTCTGGACCGCGCCACGAAGGAAGGGGCCGATCGGCTGGGAGCCGCGGTCACCCGGCGGTGCCTGGACCTCGGACTGCACATGAACGTCGTCCAGCTCCCCGGTATGGGGGGCGTGTTCCGAATCGCGCCGCCGCTCAACAGTACCGAGGAGGAGATCTCGCTCGGCCTAGAGATGCTTGACACCGCTTTGGCCCAAGCCACAGAGGGCCAATAGCGCTGACTTCCGTAGGGCATCTACCGGTCGCGTGCCCAACGGACGCCCGCTCATCGGCACGTTAGGACGTTCGACCTGGACGTCCAGAGGTGGCCGCGTGACG
>JAEHDK010000439.1 GCA_016880465.1 Micromonosporaceae bacterium | reverse complement strand
GCCGCGCTCGCGCCGCCGCCGATGTCGAGGAAGTTCGCCGGCCGCACCCCGCCGTACGCCTCGCCCGCGCGCGCGACGACGTCCAATGTGGACATCACCAGGCCGGCGCCGTTGCCGATGATGCCGACGGTGCCGTCGAGCTTGACGTAGTTGAGGTCCTTCTCCTTGGCGCGCTGCTCCAGCGGATCGGCCGCGGCGGTGTCCTCAAGTGCGGCGTGGTCCGGGTGCCGGAATGCCGCGTTGCCGTCGAGCGTCACCTTGGCGTCGAGGCACAGCACCCGGCCGCCCGCGGTCTTGGCCAACGGGTTCACCTCGACGAGCGTCGCGTCCTCGGCGACGAATGTCTGCCACAGGGCGACGGCGAGGTCCTCGATCTGGTCGGTCACGTCGGCCGGGAAGTTGGCCGTAGAAACGATCTTGTGAGCCGTGTCCCGGTCGACGCCGGTCGTGGCGTCGATCGGCACCTTCGCCACCCGCTCCGGCGAGTGCTCCGCGACCTGCTCGATCTCCATGCCGCCGGCGACGCTCGCAATCGCCAGGAACGTCCGGCTGGCGCGGTCCAGCAGGTAAGAGAGGTAGTACTCCTCGGCGATGTCCGCGGTCACCGTGATCATCACCTGGTGGACCACATGGCCCTTGATGTCCATGCCGAGGATCTCGGTGGCCCGGGCCACCGCCTCCTGCGGGTCGGCAGCCAGCTTCACGCCGCCGGCCTTGCCCCGCCCTCCGGTCTTCACCTGGGCCTTGACGACCACCCGGCCGCCGAGCCGCTCGGCGATGGCGCGTGCCTCGGCCGGGGTCGCCGCGACGCCGCCGTCCAGCACGGGGAGGCCGTGCCGGGCGAACAGCTCACGCCCCTGGTACTCGTACAGGTCCACCGATACCTCTTCGCTTGGTCGCGTCGGAGTCGGCCCGGCAGGCGGCGCCACGGCGGCACCCGCACCGGACCGACGCCCCGCAGCCTACGACCGGTCCGCGCCGCGCGGTCCCGCGGGTGGCCGTGGCGGCGTACGACAACGGGCAAAAACCTGCCGCGGCCCGCGTTACCCCGGCCAGGACCGGTCGTTGTGCCAGATGTCGGCGAGCGGCAATGCCAACCGACGCGGAGACGGCCGATGCCCTGTCGGTCGAGGGGTGGCGGCGGGGCGTCGTGCAATAGAAGGGCCGGACGTGTGAGGGGTGCGTCCGGCCCTTCCCCTGTCCACAGTGGATCGGCCGGACCTCAGGCGACCGTGGCCGGGACGTTGCCGCGGACCCACTCCACGATCGACCGGGTCGTCGCACCCGGGGTGAAGACCGCCGCCACGCCGAGACTCGTCAGCTCCGGGATGTCCGCCTCCGGGATGATGCCGCCGCCGAACACGACCACGTCGGCGGCGCCGCGCTCGCGGAGCAACTCGACAACCCGGCGGAACAGCGTGAGGTGGGCGCCGGACAGCACCGACAAACCGATCGCGTCGGCATCTTCCTGGATCGCCGTCTCCACGATCTGCTCGGGTGTCTGGTGCAGGCCGGTATAGATGACCTCCATGCCGGCGTCGCGCAGGGCCCGGGCCACCACCTTGGCGCCGCGGTCGTGCCCGTCCAGGCCGGGCTTGGCCACAACGACCCGGACGCGAGAACTCATGAACGAACGGTAACCTGGCGCAGGGCCGGCGACCAGCGGGGGCAAGAAAACCGGTGCGGGCTTCGCGTGATGGCGTCGTAGCGGCGCGTAAACGATCGGTACCGTAAAAGGTAACGAGCCGGGCACTCCACAACGGACAGTCGCACTTTGCCACCGGATTTTCGGCGAGCCAACTTGTGGTGCCGATAACGAGTTGGCTACGGTGTCCTCCGGTGCAAGTTCCATGTTCCGCACGGGAGCACGCAACAGCCAGACACGGGCGTCGAGCGGACCGCACCACAAGAGCACGGCACTGCCAGAAACACCGATCGACCGTCATGTTGACGCGACGGCACTGTGACGACGGAGGGTGTGCGTGTCTTACCGGCCACGGCCGAAAGAGCCAGAGCGCTACCGCGGGCGTCGGCGCGCCCCGACGCCGCCCCGCAGCCGGTACGCGGCGGTCGTCACGAGCGCGGTCGTCGGTGCGGGTGTCGTGGCTCTCGGCGCCGGTACGAACATGCCGGACGTCAAGGCGGTCAACCCGCTCTCCTTCGATGCCAGCGACCTGACCGACCGCACCGCGCTCGACCGCGCGTCGCGGGATCTCACGCGTGCGGGCCCGGCGACCTCCATGAGCGTCGCGGCACCCGACGTGTGGCTGCTGCCCGTCCACGGCTACACGGTGTCCTCGCCGTTCGGCATGCGTTGGGGCCAGCTGCACGCCGGCACCGACCTGGCCAAGCCGGAGGGCACTCCGTACTATGCGGCGCACGCCGGGGTCGTCACGCTCGCCCGGTGGTACGGGGGGTACGGCAACTGCGTGATCATCGACCACGGCAACGGCATCGAGACGATCTACGGCCACGCCTCCAAGCTTCTCGTCAAGGAGGGCCAGCGCGTCGAGGCCGGCGACCTCCTCGGGCTCGTCGGTGACACGGGCCACTCGTTCGGACCACACCTGCACTTCGAGGTCCACGTGAACGGGGTGCCGACCGATGCGGTGCCCTTCATGCGCCAGCACGGGGTGGACATTCCGCGCGAAGTCGAAGCAATCTATGGCGGAGTGGTCACCGGCTGAGTCGACCGGCTCCCGCTCCAGCTCCGCGGACGCCGCCCGTACCTGCCCGTACGGGCGGTTTTTCCACGCCGTACCGGGGAAATGTGTCGTGGCCCACAGTGGTCGAAGAGACCCGCGTCACGGTACCGCGACCGGTACGTACCTCGCAGTAATTCATGTTATTGGGCAATCTGCCGCCCTTACGGGGGTGTGTCGACCCACGGAACAGGGGGTTGCCCGCAGGGGGTCTACCCACCGTCGAGCAATAGTTGTCGGTCCGTGTCAACGGCGACGACGGAGGTCCCCCCGTGCACGACAACACGAACGCGAACCAGCTGCGCTACCGGCTGGCTGTGATCCGCCATCGGATACCCGGCCGGCTCGACCCGATCCGCCGGTGGCTCCGCGCGGTCGCGACCATGATCTACGGCTGGCTCGGCCGGCGTGCGGCGCCGCTGGCCGCCGAGCTCGACCGGCGCGGTGCCGCATTTGGCCGGCGCGCCGCCGGGAGCCGGGTAGGCCGGCTGGCGGTCGAACGGGTCATCGAGCCGCTCAACCGGCGCCTGGGCGGGCGGTTGGCCGGCCGGGGCACGCAGGTCGCCGTCGGCACGCTGGTGCTGGTCCTCGCCGGAGTTGCGGCGATCGGCGCGGCCACCAACGCCGGCGACCCCAAGCCAGCCGGTACGGCCGCCGTACAGCAGGGTGTGCTGGCCCGGCATGACGACGGCCGGGCCGACCGGTCCAGCCGTACGCCGGCGAGCGCACCACCGTCGGTGGCTGCCTCGACCTCGCCGAAGCCCAAGCCGGCCTGGGTCGCGCCGATGCCCAACTCCCCGATCACCTCGTGCTTCGGCATGCGGTGGGGGGTACCGCACCAGGGCATCGACTTCGCCCTGCCGCCGGGTACGCCGGTCCACGCGATCGGCAAGGGCACCGTCATCGGCGCCGGCTGGATCTACACCGGCTACGGCATCTCGGTGGTCATCGACCACGGCAACGGGTACCAGGGCCACTACGCGCACCTGCAGGGCCTGGCGGTGCAGGCCGGCCAGAAGGTGACGACCGACCAGGTGATCGGCTACGAGGGCACCACCGGCGACTCGACCGGGCCACACCTGCACTTCGAGATCCACCATGGCCTGTGGCACCAGGTCGAGCCGGCCGCGGTGCTGCGTAGCTGGGGCGTACCCCTGACCGGCTGCTGACCTCACCTGAGCCACCTGTAACCGCCGGGCCCGGCCGCGCGGACACCCCGCGCGACCGGGCCCCGCCGGGTGGTCCGAGGCGTCGAATCAGAGCTTGTCGATCGGGGCGTGCCGCAGCACGATCCACATCACCTGGTCGCCGAAGTCGACCTGGGCCTGCGCGCGGGCACCGTGCCCCTCGACGGCCAGTACCCGGCCCAGGCCGTAGCGCTGGTGGTTGACCCGGTCACCCGGCGACACGCTCGGCACCGAGGGCAGTTCGCTCGCCGTCGTCAGCCCGGCGCCGGACACGCCGATCTGCTCGGCAAGGCGGGCCGCCTTCGCGGTGCCGGCTGAGTACGTCGTACGCCCGCCGACCCCGCCGTTGCTGCCACTCCACGAGGTGTAGGCGGCCTCCGTACGCTCCCAGTGCACGAGCTGGTCGGGCAGCTCGGCCAGGAACCGGGACGGTGGGTTGTACTGCGGCTGGCCCCAGGCCGACCGGGTCACCGGACGCGACACGTAGAGGCGCTGGCGGGCCCGGGTGATGCCCACGTACGCCAGGCGCCGCTCCTCCTCCAGCTCGCGGTGGTCGCCGAGCGAGCGCAGATGCGGGAAGACGCCCTCCTCCAGGCCGGTCAGGAACACCACCGGGAACTCCAGGCCCTTGGCGGTGTGCAGGGTCATCAGCGTGACCACGCCCCGGTGCTCCGGATCGTCGGCCGGGACCTGGTCGGCATCCGCCACGAGCGACACCTGCTCGAGGAACCCGGCGAGATTCGGTGGCTGGGCCGGCTCGCCACCCTCCGCCGCGGCCACCTGCTCGGTCGCCGCCGCGGCCGCCTCGGCCCGCTCGGTGTACTCCCGGGCGACGCTGACGAGCTCCTGCAGGTTCTCCACCCGGCCCGAGTCCTGCGGGTCGGTGCTCTCCTGGAGCTCGGCAAGGTATCCCGACCGGTGCAGCACCGCTTCGAGCACCTCCTCCGGCAGCGCCGTCTGGGCCAGCTCGCGGATCTCGTCAAGCATGGTCACGAAGTCCGCGATCGCGTTGCCGGAACGGGTGTTGATCCCGGGCGCGTCGGCGGCCCGGCGCAGGGCCGCGCCGAACGAGATGCGGTCGCGGGTCGCCAGCGCCGCGACGCTCGCCTGGGCACGGTCGCCGATCCCCCGGCGCGGTGTGTTGAGGATCCGCCGGATGCTCACCGTGTCATCCGGGTTCGTCAGGGCGCGCAGGTACGCCAGCGCGTCGCGGACCTCCCGGCGCTCGTAGAAGCGCACCCCGCCCACGACCTTGTACGGGAGTCCCTGCCGGATGAACACCTCCTCGAAGACGCGGGACTGCGCGTTGGTGCGGTAGAACACCGCGACGTCGCCCGGCCGGGCAAGGTGCTCTGTGCCGAGCCGGTCGATCTCCCGAGCCACCCAGTCGGCCTCGGCGTGCTCGGTGTCCGCCACGTACCCGACGATCTGCTCACCCGAGCCGGAGTCGGTCCACAGCCGCTTCGGCTTGCGCTCGGTGTTGCGATCGATGACCTTGTTGGCCGCGGTCAGGATCGTCTGGGTGGAGCGGTAGTTCTGTTCGAGCAGAATCGTCCGCGCGTCCGGGAAGTCGCGCTCGAACTCGAGGATGTTGCGGATCGTCGCACCCCGGAACGCGTAGATCGACTGATCGGCATCCCCCACCACGCACAGCTCGGCCGGTGGCAGTGGAGTGCCTTCGGCTGAGCTGACCGGTCCGGCTCCCGAGGTCGCCGGACTCCCGACCAGCTCTTTGATCAGCATGTACTGCGCGTGGTTGGTGTCCTGGTACTCGTCGACCAGCACGTGCCGGAACCGGCGCCGGTACTTCTCGGCGACCGCCGGGTTGGCCTGGAGCAGGCTGACCGCGGTCATGATGAGGTCGTCGAAGTCGAGCGCATGCGACTCCCGCAGGCGCCGCTGGTACATCTGGTACGCCTCGGCCAGCGCGCGGTCGTGCGGCCCCTTCGCCCGACCGGTGAACTCGTCCGGGTCGACCAGCTCGTTCTTCAAGTTCGACACCTGGGCGGCCAGCAGGCGCGCCGGGTACCGCTTCGGGTCGAGGTCGAGCTCGCGGGCGACCAGCTGCATGAGCCGGCGCGAGTCGTCCTGGTCGTAGATCGAGAAGGTCGACCGCAGCCCGGCGTGCTCGTGCTCGGCCCGCAGGATCCGTACGCAGGCCGAGTGGAACGTCGACACCCACATCAGCCGGGCGCGCCCACCCACGTGGGCGGCGACCCGCTCCTTCATCTCGCCGGCCGCCTTGTTGGTGAAGGTGATCGCGATGATCTCGGCCGGGTGCACCTGCCGCGCGGCCAGCAGGTAGGCGATCCGGTGGGTCAGCACGCGGGTCTTACCCGACCCCGCGCCGGCCACGATCAACAGCGGCCCGCCGGTGTGCGTCACCGCTGCCCGCTGCGGCTCGTTCAGGTCGGCCAGCAGGGCTTGCGGGTCGGTCTCGGGGCGGCGCCGGGGGCGCCGTTCGGCCTCGGCCGGCGGGGTCTCAGTCCGGGCGTGCATCGCACCGGCGAGTCTATGCCGGACGGCGGACATCTCCCGGCCGGCGCGGCGGCCGGCAGCGCACCGGCCGGCCACCAACCCGTCACCTTTCCCGGCTAGCGGGAAACCACCGGGGGGGCGAGGATGACCGATGTCTCTATCCGAATGTGACCTGGGAGAGCATCATGACCGACCCGCGCCGGCGAGGCCGCGCCGGCAAGATCACCATGATCCTGCGCTACCTGGCCGTACCCGCGCTCGCCCTCGGCGCGCTGGCCGCTGTACCCCTTGGTCAGCCGGCCCGCGGACCGGAAGCGGCCCGGTGGACGCCGATGACACCGGCCGCCGTCGTCTATGACGCGAAGGCGCCGGCGGCGAGCCTGGCCCGCGGGCACGTCCTCGCCTTCAACGACTTCCACGGCAACATCGACCCACCAACCGGCAGCGGCGGCCTGGTCAACGGCGTGCCGGCCGGCGGCGTCGAGTACCTGACGACGCAGGTCAAGCGGCTGCGCGAGGAGGCCAAGGAGGCCGGCAGCCAGGTCGTGACGGTAGCGGCCGGCGACAACATCGGCGCCTCGCCGCTGGTGTCCGCCGCGTTCCACGACGAGCCGACGATCGAGGCGCTGAACCTGCTGGGTCTCGACATGTCGTCGGTCGGCAACCACGAGTACGACGAGGGCACGACCGAGCTGCGCCGCATGCAGTTCGGCGGCTGCCACCCGACCGACGGCTGCCAGGACGGCGACGGCTTCCGCGGGGCGGACTTCCCGTACCTGTCGGCCAACGTCGTCAACAAGAGTGACGGTCTGCCCAACCTGCTGCCCGCCACGATCCGGAAGATTCAAGGGGTACCGGTCGGCTTCGTCGGGATGACCCTGCACGACACGCCGACGATCGTGAACCCGGCCGGCATCACCACCGTCGAGTTCAAGGACGAGGTGACGACGGCGAACCAGTACGCCGCAATGTTCCGGCTGCTCGGGATCAAGTCGCTCGTCCTGCTGATCCACGAGGGCGGTCTGCAGAACCCGCCGCCGTCGATCCCGGACATCTCGAGCTGCGCGAACTTCGCCGGTGCCATCACACCAATCGTGGCCGGGCTGCGGCCGGAGTACGGGCTCGTCGTCTCCGGGCACACCCACCGGTTCTACTCCTGCACGCTGCCGAACTCGTCCGGCGCGAACTCGGTCGTCTCCAGCGCGGGCTCGTTCGGCACGCTGGTCACCGACATCTCCGTGAAGATCAACCGCAGCACCCGTACGTTCGCGTCGATCGAGGCGCACAACACGATCGTCGAGAACGGCGTACGCAACCCGGACGGCTCGTACCAGCGGGACGCGGCGGGCAACTTCATCCGCAACCCCGCGCTGGTGGATCCGGACGCGAAGGTACTGGCCGACAAGTACCGCACCGCGGTCGCGCCCATCGCGAACCGGGTGGTCGGCTCGATCATCGCGGACATCGTGCGGGACACCCGGCCCAACGGGGAGAGCCCGCTCGGTGACGTGATCGCCGACGCGCAGCTCGCCTACACGGCCTCGGCCGGTGCCCAGATCGCCTTCATGAACCCGGGCGGCATCCGGGCATCGCTGCCGTTCGCCGCCTCGGCGGGCGGCGAGGCACCCGGCCAGATCACCTATGGCGAGTGCTTCACCGTGCAGCCGTTCAACAACCTGGTGGCCACGCAGACGCTGACCGGCGCCCTGCTCAAGGAGGTTCTCGAGCAGCAGTTCGTGGGCTTCGGCGGGCAGACCGCCCAGCGGATCCTGCAGCCGTCGGCGGGCTTCACGTACTCGTACGACACGACCCGGGCAGCCGGTGACCGGGTGTCCAACATGGCGCTGAACGGGACGCCGATCGACCCGACCGCGACGTACCGGGTCACGACGAACGACTTCCTGGCCAACGGCGGCGACGGGTTCACCAGGCTCACCGGTGGCACCGATCGCGCGACCGCGCCCGGTTTCGACGTCGACGCGCTCGTTGCGTACCTCGGCACCGGAACGATCGCACCCCCACCCGCCAACCGGATCACCAAGCTGGCCTAGCCCGATCATGTATGGCATACTTGCCGGCGTGATCAGCCAGGTGCGTCGCTTCTTTTACTACGGCTCCGGGAGTCCGGCTGCCGTAGGTCGCGCCTGAACGTTGCAGGGACCTGCCAATGCCCCGGGCTCACGAGCCCGGGGCATTGCCTCGTCCGGGCTCGGGTATCCAGGGCACGACCGCCCAGGGAGTACGAGATGACGGCGTCCACGGCGACCGAGCCGATCGACGAGGACGAGGCGCGCGCAGCCGCGCGGATCGCGGCCATGCGGCAGCGCATCGACGAGATAGACGCGGGCATCATCGCGCTCTGGCAGGAGCGCGCGGGCCTGTCGCAGCAGGTGGGGGCGACCCGGGTCGCGGCCGGCGGTACCCGGCTCGTGCTGGCCCGCGAACGCGAGATCCTCGACCGGTTCCGCGCGGCGTTGGGCGCCGACGGCACCCAGCTGGCCCTGCTCCTGCTGCGCG
>JAEHDK010000044.1 GCA_016880465.1 Micromonosporaceae bacterium | reverse complement strand
CGGCCACCTGCCTGTCGAGATACGCGTCGGCGATGGCCGCGCAGTCGGGTGCGGCGAACCGGTCCAGCCCGTCCGCCGGAAACCCGGGAGTTCGCAGCAGGCCGTGCCGCCAGACCCCCCAGCCCGTACCCGGCAGCGGTACCAGATGGTCGGTCATAGCCTCATCCACTGCCCAACACAACGCTGGCCACGTCCGCGGCGGTACGCACCGGCGCCGTCCGCTCCCGACCGAGCGGCGGGTAGTCGCCATCGGCGTAGGTGCCGGTGCCGTGCACGAGGACATCCCGGCCGGCCGGCACGAGACCGCGGTCGAGCGCGTTGAGGACGCCGGTGAGGGCCATCACGAGCGACCACTCCCGCAGGTGTGCCGGGTCCGCGGGCATCGTGCGGTCCGTGCTGTCCAGCCACGAACGCACCAAGGGGTACCGCTGGAGGCACTCGTGCCGCGACACCACGATCCCGTCGCCGCCGAAGCGCGCGATCAGGTCGTTCATCGCCGGCGACGTCACGGGCCGATGGGTGTAGAAGGTGGGGTCGAGGACCTCGTTCGGGTCCTCGGTCACGGCCGGGAAGCGGGCCTCGGTCGACTGGGTGTGCAGGCCGGTCGCGAGGTCGAGGGTGTACGCCGGCATCCGGTCGCGGTCGAAATCGCCGTACCGGAGGCTGAGGACCATGTCCGGGGTACCCAGGTGCTGGACGAGCAGGAATGCCGGGCGGTCGGCGGGACTCGCCTGGCCGGTGGCCTCCAACAGGTCACGTCCGGCGTTGTACCCGAGCAGCCCGAATGCGCTCGACACCGAGTGCGCGTGCAGCCGCGGCGCTGCTGCCGGTGTCGGGTCGACGTCGTGTTCGAAGAACGCCCGGGCCGCGTCGGCGATGAGGTAGTTGCGCAGCTCGAGCGAGAACCACAGGTGGGTGCCCGAGCGACGGTGCAGAGCGGCGGCGTACCCCGAAACGAAGTCCCGGCCGACCGCCTTGACGTCCTCGGGGCGTTCGCCGCTGTGCAGAAGCACCGGGTTCAAGGCGTGCAGGGTCTCGTCGCCCGCGAGTCCACCGCCGCGCAGCTTCGCCTGGCAACCCTCCGGCGCCAGGATCGCCACCCGCAACGAAGTGGCGTCGACGAGCCCGCAGGTGATGGCGCGGTACACCGCGTCGCGCAGCGCGGTGCCCTTGTTGGCCGAGGTCGGCGAGAAGATCATGATCGGTTCACCGGTACGCCGGATGTACTCCACGGCCCGTGCGACGATGAGCAGTGAGGCAATCGTTTTGGTGGTTTGCGTGGCGGGGTTGCGGGTCAGGTCGAGCAGCATGATTCGGCCGGTGGGGTGATCGGCCAGGTGCCACCAACGCGCCTGCGCGGGTGCGAGGTACTCGCGGACCGACGCGTCGAGTTCGGGCAGCAGGAAACCTGGGGAGAAAGCCGCCGGGTCCTTCACCGGTGCGACGTCGTCCACACAACTGGCGATGACGTCGGGAAGCCGGTCGTAATAGTCGGCGAGCAGGTTGCCCGTGGCGGCATTCGCCGTTTGATCGGCCGCAGCGACCGGCATATTGGTGTTCGGCAAAGCGTTCCTCCCGTTCAGGTGGCGGGATGACGGGTCCCGGCGCACGGGCTGGCGGTCACACTGATGGGTCGTGGCCGAGGTCGACTACCTGGTTGCGCCGATCGACGTGCACGATCCGCGGCTTCCGGCTGCGCGCCGCGGCCGCGTCCAGCAGCGCGTACGCGATGATGATGATCAGGTCATCGGGGTGGACGAGCCGTGCGGCGGCGCCGTTCATACCGATGACGCCGGTCCCCCGCCCGCCCTCGATGACGTAGGTCTGCAGCCGAGCCCCGTTGTCGATGTCGACGACGTGGACAAGCTCGCCCGGCGACAGGTCGGCCGCGTCCATGAGGTCCGCGTCGATCGTCACCGAGCCGACGTAATGCGGGTCCGCCTGCGTCACTGTCGCGCGATGTATTTTCGACTTCAACATTGTTCGGAGCACGCTGACCGTCCCATTCGGCCGAGGCGGCGCACAGACCGGAGACAGACGCGCAGGTCGTCCAACCGCGCGAACCATCGCCTGCCGCAAGGTAATTGACGAAGCAAAATTCCGCGACCGGTACGACCTCAATGGCCGTTCCGACGGTTACGCATTGACCTATTCTCGCTCCCCCCCGCGGCCTTCCCGCACACTCGCGGCCTCAGCCTCCAAACCCGGTCTGGCCAGGGCCGGCCCGGGCTTGGAGCAGATACTAGACGGTCGGTCCCTTCCCTGGGAAGGGACACAACGTCAATGTAGTGCGGCGTTCTGTGATCGAAGTACTCACATTTACCCATGGCCTGCTTTCTAGACATAAGACATTTATGGGTACTCAGCCCTGGATCCTCGGGCAAGGCGTGCATGCCGCTCGTCCGAGGTCCGCCCGCACCGCGCACCCACCCAGAATTGCGGATGGTTCCCATTCCGGGTTCGCGCAATTGCGAATTGCGTGTCCGCTGGCCCGTGACGGCCTGAATAATCGTGGCCATGATTCTGGAGATGGTCGACGCTCGCGCGTGGCTCGTCGACCAGGACGGTGCCGAGGAGGCGTGCATGCTTCGTGCGTTCCCGTCGCTCACCGCCCGCGCGGAGCGTGAGCGGCGCTGTACGGCAGCGACGCCTGGATTCAGGGTCCCGTGAGGCCATCGTGTCGTCCATCGAGAGCCACCACACCGTGATCCTCGAAACACCCGAGGCCGCGGAATCGGACATCCGGCTATATGTGGCGTTCAAAGCCGCCATGAGCGTCGATGTCTTGCACCGTCCGCGCAAGGGGGCCGTCGCCGACCTGTGGACTGGTGTCAGCGACGCCTCGCAATCGGCGACTAGAGTTCGTCGTCTGCGGCCTCAGGCCCCTCGAGCGCCGTGTCCTCGCGGTAATCCGAGACGACGTCGACGGTCTCCGTCTCCGGTCGATAATCCGAGTCGAGGCGGACGAGGTCCCACTCGTTGATCCAGGCCCGAACGTACTGGCGCATCCGCGTAGCGCCGAGCCGCTCAAGGCCGGCCACGTCCGGTGGTGTCCAGCCGAAGGCGTCCGCGTGCAGCTGCTTCAGCCGGGCATACGCCTGGTCGAGCTCGGCGGCGTCGGGTGGCGCAAGCAGCATCATCTCCCGGTCGATGATGCGCATGCCCTGCTCTGCGGCGCTGGCGAGGTCGCCCGCCTCCGCGGTCTGCTTGGCGCGCAGTTTCTGCCCGACCTGCTCGCGGTCGCCCTTACCGGCGATCACCGCCGCCTCGAAGTCGTCCGTCATCGCGAGCACTGCCGCCAGGGGCAGGCCGGGAGCGCCGTGCTCGCCGCGCACCAAGCGGGCCAGCTCGGCGTACGATTTGCCCCGCTGCTGCAACGAGTAGCGGCCGATCAACTCCACCTCATCGACGAGGATCAGCCATCCGGCGCACCCCGCCGCCTTGAGGAGCCTGGCTGCGAAGCGCAGCCGCTGGCCGCCCAGCTCCCGCGTCGAGACCGGCGGCAGCACGACTCGCGGTTCGCCGATCTCGCGCATCCGGCGGCGCAGCTCCGGCGCGGCGATCGGATCGCCGGACCAGAACCTCACGATGGCGTCGGCGAACTCCCCGTCCCGGTCGCGGTGCCGGGCGAAGAGCGTCAGCGTCGCCGGGAACCGCTCGTTGAGGTTGGCGGCGGGCGAAGCCGCCCATAGGCGCAGCTCACCGTAGCCGCGCGCGTCGAGATCAACCTCGGCGGCCGCCTCGGCGATGGCCGGTCCGCCGTAGCCGGCCTTCACCGCGGAGGCCGCGGCAGCCTGGAAAACCTTGACCGGGTCGTGCAGCGGGATCTCCTTGCTGATGACCACCCGGCTGACCGCGAAGCCCTGGTCGAGCGCGAGCCGGCCAAGGTGCTCGAGCAGGTGGCTCTTGCCTGCTCCAAACCCGCCACCGAGCAGCACCCCGCCTGCGCGACCCTCTCGCGCGCCGGCGAGCAACGCACTCACCCGGTCCTCGACCGCGGCCTGGCCAGTGCCGAGTGCCGCCACCGCATCGCGCGACGGCACTCCCGCGCGTAGCGCCTCGATCGCCCGGCGGCGCGCAACGTCGACCTCCACTGTGGTCACTGTCATCGGACTGCCTCCAGCCGCACGCCGATGCGCACGAGGGACGCGTAGGGGTTGGGCCGGCGTCGGTCTCGCACCTCGTCGGCCACTCGCAGCTGCAGTGCGGTGTAGGCGGGCAGTCCGCGTGATTCGTCGGTGACCAGCTCAGGTGGGAGCAGCACAGCCACGAACAACCCCTCCAGCTCGTCGGTCGCATCGATCAACTGGCGGAGCACCTCGTACGCGTCGAGCGCGGCCGCCTTGGAGTAATAGATGCCGTCGCGAAGCCCGGCAGGCGGCCGGCGTGCGACGATCAGCCGCTCCAGGTCGACAGTGAGCACAATCCCGGGCAGGCCTGCGCGGCGCACCCATCGCGTGGTAGAGACCAGCAGCGGCCGGGCGTTGTGCCGGGCGACTCGGGCGAGGACGCCGGCCCGGCGCAGTGCGGCGGCTGGCAGCTTCTCACCGCGCAGCCAACCGAGCACGGTCGCCCGCTCGGTAGCGTCAACGTCGCCACGATCCAGCAATGCCGAACACAGTCGCAGCATCGCCACCCGGAACTCGTGACTCAGCGACGTGTCGCCCAGCACAGCGACCTCCAGCGCCCGCCGTACGCTGCGGTAGACCTCGCCTGCGTCGAGTTCGTGGTGCGCGGCCACCTGCGCCACCGTGAGGTCGTCGCGGCCGCTGCCCGGCGCCGGTAGATCAGCCCGGCCGTACGCCTTGCGGACGATCGCCGCCGCTAACGCGTCCCAGTCGAGCTGGGCCGCGACGGCGGTGAACACCTGGTCGACCATGTGCACCTTTGTGTTGGCGGCGTCGAGCGCGACGTGCGCGAAGCCGTCACCGACAGTGGCCAGCCCGTCGGCCAGCTCGCACGCGACCGACTCGTCGCCCACCACCAGCACCTTGACCGTCGAGCCGCCCTCCGACACGTACCCGGCGAGGTACTCCTTTGCCACGAAATCCAGGTATTCGCCGGGGGCCATCGGCGCACCGCCGGACGGAAGACCACCGCTGCGCGGCGCAGAGATCGTCACGGCCTGCTCTCCTTGACAGTGAACGACACGCCCCAGTAGCGCTGCTGCTGACCGCTCTTGGCCACGGTGGTCAGGACGCCCGCACCCTTGGTGCCGGTGCTCGCCGACCAACGCAAGATCCGTCCGCTCCGGCTCTGCGTAACCCCGCTCTGGTCGAGCAGGTAGAGGTCGCGGGCGAACTCCTGCTTGGTGTATTCCCGCGACTGGCCGGGCAGCATGGTGAGCACCGCCCACACCTCCAGCAGCCGCACAACGGCGTCGGCCTTCTGGCCAGCGCGTGCCACCACCAACTCGTACGACGCGCAGAGGCTGTCGATGAACGCCTCCGGCTTGAATCTCGGCGCCCGGCCCTGCCGCTCACCGAGCAGCCGAACCAGCACCGATGGGCGCAGCCGGCGCTCCCGCTTCTTGTCAATCTCAACCGCGGTGTCGCCGGCGATGACCTTCACCAGGGACGGGTAGCAGAGCAGCCGCTCGTCCTCCTCGTAGATGGTGACCCCGGCCGCGACCGCGGCGGCGAGCAGCTCCTTGGCGTATCGGCCGTCGGCAAGGTAGCCCTGCTCGTCGAGGAGCTCGGTGTCGCATCCGAGGCTCTGGCCGAGATGGTCGAGCGCCTTCTGGATGTCGGCGGCGCGGAGAAATAGATCGAGGTCCTTCACGAGCCGACCGATGCCCAGATAGCGCTCGAGCGCG
>JAEHDK010000438.1 GCA_016880465.1 Micromonosporaceae bacterium | reverse complement strand
GTCGACTCGCCGGATCTCGGCGACTCCCGCGCCGACCGATGGCGCGTGTGCAGCGCCGACTGCATGGGCGAGTTGGCCGTGCGACTTGCCCGCTACGTGGCGCCCCCGACCCTTTGGACAGGCGCCCACCGCGGCGGCCGCGGTGCCCCCGCTGGAGGCCCAGCACACGTCGCTGTTGCCGGCGGTACGCCCCGACGCGCCCGCACCGGACTCGGCACCGCCCGGACCGGTGAAGCCGCGCTGGAACGAGCGCATCGTGCCGCTGCGGGCCAAGCGGACCGAGCAGGGGTACCGCAGCGTCCACTCCGAGCTGACCCGCACCACCGCGGGTACGGTGCTCCGGGGCACCGCCCGCGGCGCCGGTGAGCTGCTGATCACGCTGGGGCTGGTGGTGCTGCTGTTCGCGGCGTACGAGGTGTGGGGCAAGTCCGCGATCGTCGGCGCGTACCAGCACGAGCTGCGGCAGCAGCTGGAGCAGCAGTGGGCCGCGCCGGACCCGGTGGTCGGCATCGGCGGGGCGAGCCCCGGCGCCGCGCCCAGCCGGGCGCCGCTCAAGGGCATCGCCGAGCTCTACATCCCCAAGCTGAACAAGCAGTGGGTCGTCGTCCAGGGCGTCGCCAAGGCCGACCTCGCGAAGGCGCCCGGCCACTACCCGGGTACCGCCATGCCCGGGCAGAACGGCAACTTCGCCGTCGCCGGGCACCGCAACCGGGCCACCTTCTGGGACCTCGACAAGCTGCGCCCCGACGACTGGATCATCGTGGAGACGCAGACGTCTTGGTTCGTGTACCGGGTCACCGCGACCCGGGTGGTGCGGCCGACCCAGGTCGAGGTCGTCTCGCCGGTGCCGCCCGGGCAGCACGCCGGGAAGCTGCTCACGTTGACCACCTGCAACCCCAGGTTCGACAACTACCAGCGGCTGATCGTCCACGCCGAGTGGGTCCGGGACCAGGCCAGGGACGCCGGTACGCCGGCGGAGCTGGGGGGCTGACCGGTGTACGCGTGGCTCTGGCGCAAGCTGCCGTTCGGCTTGAGGGGCAAGGTGATCGGCTCGATCGCGCTGGCCCTCGCGACCGTGGCCCTGCTCTGGTACGTGGTGTTCCCGTGGGCCGAACCGATCCTCCCGTTCGACGACGTGCAGGTCACGAGCGACGAGGGCGTACCGGGCGGCGGCGACCCGGGTCTCGTACCGCCCGGCGACGTGGTGAGCCCGGATCCCAGCGCGCCGGGCGGCCCCCGGCCGAGCAGGTGAGTCATCAGATGCGTGTCCTGGTCGTCGACAACTACGACTCGTTCGTGTTCAACATCGTCCAGTACCTCGGCCAGCTGGGCGCGGGGTGCGACGTACGGCGCAACGACGAGCTCACCGTCGCCGACGTCGGCCGGTCCGGCGCCGCCGGGGTCCTGCTGTCCCCCGGGCCGGGTACGCCGGACCGGGCCGGGATCTGCGTCGACGTCATCCGGTCGTGCGCCGGGGATCTGCCGATCTTCGGTGTATGCCTGGGCCACCAGGCGATCGGGGCGGCGTACGGCGCCACCGTCAGCCAGGCCCCGGAACTCCTGCACGGCAAGACGTCTGCGGTGCACCACAAGGGCAAGGGCGTGCTCGCCGGCCTGCCCGACCCGTTCACCGCCACCCGGTACCACTCGCTGGCGGTCGTCGAGGAGACGCTGCCGGACGAGATCGAGGTGACCGGGCGTACGGAGTCGTCGGTCGTGATGGCCATGCGGCACCGCAGCCTGCCGGTCGAGGGCGTGCAGTTCCACCCCGAGTCGGTGCTGACCCAGGGCGGGCACCTGCTGCTGGCCAACTGGCTCGCGGACTGCGGGTTCGCGCGGGCCAGGGACCGTGCGCCGGAGTTGGCGGCGGAGGTCGAGGCGCGCCGGGCGGCCGCCTTCGCCGGCTAGGCAGCCGGCCGGGGCGGCCTCGATCCGGTTGCCCGGCTCCGGTCAGCCGCCCGTCGTGGTGGTGGGACCCGCTGTGGGGGACGGCGGCTTCTTCGCCTTGCCGACGAAGATGATCACCTTCGATCCGGTCTTCAGCGCGGTACCGGCCTTCGGGTCGGTCTCGATCACCTTGCCGACCTCGCCCGGCTTGTCGGTCTCCTGGTCGACCCGTTCCGTGGTGAACCCGTCGCCCTGCAGCAGGCCCTCCGCGACGGCGGGATCGATGCCGTGGACGTCCCGTACCGTCTTCTGGTTGCCCCGGGAGATGATCACCTTGACCGTGGAGCCCTTGGGCACCTGGGTGTTCGCCTTCGGGTCGGTGTCCTTCACCAGGCCCTGCGCCTCGACGCCGTCCACCTCCTGGAACGCGGCGACGAGGCCGCGCTGCCTGAGCTGGTCCTCCGCATTGGCGCGCGGTACGCCGATGAGGCTCGGCACCAGGACCGACTCGACGCCGCCGCAGATCTCCAGCGACACCGTGCTGTTCGGGCTGACCTGCGCGCCCCGGGCCGGGTCCTGCTTGACCACCGTGTTCAGCGCGCAGTCGGCCCGGAAGACCGGGGTGGGCGCGCTGACCAACCGGCTCTGGCTCAGCTCGGCCTCGGCCTCGGCCTTCGCCTTGCCCACGACGCTTGGGACGGTGACCTTCTTCGGCTGGTTCGCGAGGATCAGCCCGGCGATCAGCGCCACGACCGCGAGCACGCCGAGCGCGGAGAGCGCGGCGATCACCCAGCCGGACGCCCGCCGGCGGCGCGGGTCGGGAACCCGCGCCAGCTGCCCGGTGCGCGTACCGCCGGACCGGTTGAGCTGTGCCGTCCGGGCGGCCGCGGCGACCAGCGGCTCCTCCTCGCGCAGCACCGGGGTGGCGTACACCGGCCGGCCGGCAACCGCGCGCAGCAGGTCGCCGCGCATCTCGGCCGCGCTCTGGTACCGGTTGACCGGGTTCTTCGCGAGCGCCTTGAGCACCACTGCGTCGATGTCCGGCGGCACATCCCGGTTCGAGTCGCTCGGCGGCCGCGGGTCCTCCCGGACGTGCTGGTACGCCACGCTGACCGGGTTGTCGCCGACGAACGGCGGATGCCCGGTGAGCAGCTCGTAGAGCACGCACCCGGTGGCGTACACGTCGGAGCGGGCGTCGACGGACTCACCCCGCGCCTGCTCGGGGGACAGGTACTGCGCGGTACCGATGACCGCGGACGTCTGCGTCATGGTCGTCGCACCGCTGGCCAGCGCCCGCGCGATGCCGAAGTCCATGACCTTGACCTGGCCGTTCTGGGTGAGCATCACGTTGCCGGGCTTGATGTCCCGGTGGATGATCCCGTGCCGGTGGCTGAACTCCAGCGCGGC
>JAEHDK010000437.1 GCA_016880465.1 Micromonosporaceae bacterium | reverse complement strand
GCAGGGGCACGATCTTGACATAGGACTGCAGACGTCCTGGGCCAGCGAGTGCTCACCTGCCAGCGGCTACCGGAACCGAGTCTGCACCAGGCCGACCCGGTAGCTCTCTTACACCCCTATTAGGGCCATGTTGGAGTCCCCACTGGTGGCCGTACTCGGACATGTCCTGCCGGTCAGGGTGACCCATGGACCCAAGCACGGCGCCCCCGACTCCCGTTGTTCGCGCACAGGCCAAGTGCCGGACCGCAAAGCCAACCGCCCGAGCCGATCGTATGGGTCGAGCACGCGAAGCCGTCGTAGGCGCGCTTCTCGTCGATGACGCCGCCCGTCGTTCTGGGTCGGTCGACGCCGGTTCGCATGCCGGGTTCGACGGCGTTCTCGACTCCGGCGACGACCGCAGAGGCAACGGACCGACATCCTGCTCACGAAACATCCCGGCGCCCCACCAATGCCGGACGGACATCCCCGATGACACGCGGTACTCCGTGCTGGGACTCCATCCGGGGTCAGATGAGGGGTCAGACGATCAAGAGGGCTGTCTGTCACTAGGACAGCCAGCCTCTTGACCTGCGATTTCCTTGTGGAGCCGAGGGGACTCGAACCCCTGACCCCCACACTGCCAGTGTGGTGCGCTACCAACTGCGCCACGGCCCCTTCGCGCCCGGCTGACCGGCCGCACGCCCAGCCGATCGACCGGCTCGGGCACTCGCGCCATAGTACACACCGGCGGACGTCGGTACGACAGCCGCGCCGGTCGTTCAGTTCAACGAGACGTCCGACGGGAAGATCGCCACCGCTGCCATGATCCCGCCCTGCCGGCGGAGCACCATCGGCCACAGATCGTCCGGTCTGGGTACGAATGCGTCGCCTGGGAGTGCGTCGAAGACGAACCAGGAGCCGGACGAGATCTCGTTCTCGAGCTGGCCGGACGACCAGCCGGCATACCCGGCGAAGACTCGTACCCCTTCGACTGATTCGCGAAGGCTCTCCGGATCACCCGAAAGGTCGATCGTACCGATGGTCCCGGTCACCTTGTGGAACCCCCGGCGGGGCGGCGACACGCCGGTACGGGTGCGGGCGAGGCAGAGCGCCGACTCGGGCTGCACCGGCCCGCCCTCGAACACCACGGCCGGGTCCCGGGCGAGCGACCCCCAGGAGCCGAGCACCTCGGAGACGGGTACCTCGGTCGCCCGGTTGAGCACCACGCCGAGCGCGCCGCCCTCCTCGTGGGCCACCATGAGCACGACGGTCCGTTCGAAGTTGGGGTCGCGGAGGGACGGCGTCGCGACCAGCAGCTGACCGGTCAGCGACTGCATCGCCTGCCCTCCGACCATCCCCGGTTCTCGATGCACGTCCGGCTCCCACCTCGTCACGTCCACCCACCCGCCGCGCCCCCGGAGCCGCCCGTCGCTCGTCACCGGTCCGCGGCCAGTGCCATGCATCGCACCGTACCTGCTAGGACCCCATGGGCCTATCAGGTCGATGCGACGCTCTCAGGACAATCGACCGGCCCGCTAGGGTCGGCACGTGGCTACGACTGCTGACCTCGGCGTCATTGGCGGATCCGGCCTCTACGCGCTGCTCGACGACGCCGCCGAGCAGGTGGTCGACACGCCGTACGGCGCACCGTCCGACCCCGTCACCGTCGCCGAGGTGGCCGGCCGGACCGTCGCGTTCCTCCCGCGTCACGGCCGGGACCACCGCTTCCCGCCGCACCGGATCCCGTACCGCGCCAACCTCTGGGCGCTCAAGGAGCTCGGGGTGCGCCAGATTCTCGCGCCATGCGCGGTCGGTGGCCTGCAACCACGGCTCGGACCGGGCACGTTCGTCGTACCGGACCAGTTGATCGACCGTACGAACGGCCGCCCGCAGACCTTCTACGACACCGGCGCGGTGCACGTGAGCTTCGCCGACCCGTACTGCCCGGTGGGCCGGGCGACCGCACTCACCGCCGCGCGGGAGCGCGGCCTCAACCCGGTCGACGGCGGCACCATGGTGGTGGTCGAGGGGCCGCGTTTCTCCACCAGGGCCGAATCTCAGTGGTACGCCGCAGCCGGCGGAACGGTCGTCAACATGACGGGACACCCCGAGGCGGTCCTCGCGCGGGAGCTCGCGCTCTGCTACACCGCCATCGCGCTCGTCACCGACCTCGACGCCGGTGTCGCGGGTGACCACGGCGTCACCCAGGCCGAGGTCTTCCAGGTGTTCGCCGAGAACACCGTACGCCTGCGGGCCGTGCTCTTCGACGCGCTCGCCGCGCTGCCACCGACCCGGGATTGCCCATGCCCACACGCGCTGGACAGCATCGCGCCCTGACCCGCGCTCCTCGTCCTATGTAGACAGTTGCTCAGCGGACCGCGAGGCTCAGCGGACCGCGAGGCTCAGCGCGCGGCCGGAGGACACGTCCACGACCGGGCGAGCGCCCAACGGCTTGGCCAGTGTGACCGTCACGGACTCCAGCTTCAGCAGATCTATGCACGTACCGCTGGGGGTCGTCACGCTGCCACCGACGACGACCACCTGCTCGTCCTCGTACACCAACGGCTTGATGTCCTGGTCGCACGCACCGACGCCGAGGCGGTACGTGAGCTTGGCCCCGTCGACGGCCGTCATGTCCTGCGCGCCCACGATCCCGGCGGTCAGGGACGGTTCGGGTAACGACGGCGTCGGTACCGCGCTGATCCCGTCCGGGGCGACCGCCACCCGCGCCACCGGGCCGCGCAGCCCGCGAACCTCGAACAGCCAGGCTGGTACGTCGGCGTCGCCGCGGCTGGTCCGGATCGTGGTGGTGCCGAGCGCGGCGCCCGTCACGGTGAGTACGGCGCAGGGCGCGGCGGTGCTGGTCGGCGTGTCGGCGCCCGTACCCGGGCCCGGGGGCAGGACCGGATCGCCGCCCGGGCAGCTCGGGTCGCCCTGGTCGATCGCGGCGTACGCGTCCTTGGCCGGGACCAACGGTTCGGTCAACGTGGCGCCGTCCGGAAAGCGGATCGTGCCCTCCGGCACCGATGCGCTGGGCAGGGTGCCCTCGAGCCGGTACCAGCCGGCGAGGAAGGCCTGCTTGAGCCCACCGTCGACGAACCCCTGCGGTGGCGGCGCGGTGAGGTCCTGTAGCGGGACGAAACCGGTACGCCAGACGCCGCCGGCCGTACCCGTCCGCCAGCCGGCGGCAACCGCCCGGGCGCGCTCCTCGAACCCGGCCGACGGCGGATCGACCACGCTGTTGCCGGGCCCGGTGGGCCGGGCGCACCCACCGGCGACGACGAGCGTGACCGGGAGCACGACGGCGAGCAGGCTGGCAAGTCGGCGCATACCGGTTGGACGTGGCCCGGCACCGGTCGGTTGCACCGCTGCGGGCGCCGGCCCGGCACCGCCGGCGGCGCACCGGCCGTCAGCGCGCCACCTGTCAGCGCACCGGCGTCACGTTTCCCCGCCGATGTCCGTCGCGTACGCCTCGTACACGAGGTCGGCGCCGCGTGGCCGGTGCCGGCCGAGCGCCCGCAGCAGCCGGTTGGCGCGCCGGCGCAGCCGCTCGATATCACCGGCCGCGACGCGTACCGCCATGGCATCGATGTCCGCCAGCAACGACGCGTGCTCGCGGACGAGCCCGTGAACACCGTGCGTCAGCCTCGGGGCATGGTCGAGCAGCTCGGCGTAGAGCCCCTCCGGCCCCTCGGTGACGATGATGTGTTCGCCGAACGCCTCGCGAAGCAGGTGCAGCCGCTCCGCGACGCGCTCGCGCCAGCGGGGATCGCCCGCGGGTACGGCCAGCGCCGCCTCGAAGGCCTGAATCATCTGGAGCAGCTCGGCCCTGTGCCGCCGCGCTGCGGCGAACGAGCTGCTGGTCGCGGAGTGTTGGGCAGCCGGTCCGTTCACGGTGGGACACCTCCCCGCCTTTAGCCGATGGTGGGCGCCAGTACCTGTGCCTGTCCAGAGTCAGCCGGCAACTGAACGTTGACTAAGCACCTGCTGTCACATCGGGCCACGAGCTCCACCTTCGCATCGGACCGTCCGCCAGTTTCCGGGCCGCTGGACAACCTGATGGCCAGCACGTATTCACCTCCGTTGGTTGACAACACCGGGGCAGCACACCGCTGGCCGCTGCCCTAGAGTGGCTCCCTGCCCGCCTATGTGGCGATGCGCGCTTTCACGCGTACTTTGACCGGGGGAGGATCATCGATGCGCAAACTCATGCGATACGCCGTGCGGATACTGCCGCTCGGATTGATCGCGGCTATGTCCGTGGTAGTCGTCGGCGGCGGCAACGGCGCTGCCGAGGCACAGGTGGACCAGAGAGTGGTCCGCGGTAACCAGGCGAGAACAGCGGCCGATGTCGTGAAGGATCAGTACATCGTCACCCTGGCCCAACGAGCGTTGCGGACGGACAGCATTGGTACGGCGGTGGCTGGCCTGGTGCGTACCTACGGCGGTCAGGCCATGCGTACCTACACCAGAGCGATCCACGGCTACTCGGTCGCGATGAACGCCGAGGCGGCGAAGCGACTGGCCAGTGACCCGAACGTGGAGTCCGTCAGTCCGGTCCAGCGCTACAAGGCCACCGACACCCAGCCGAATCCGCCGTGGGGCCTGGACCGGATCGACCAGGCAGGTTTGCCGCTGGACCACAGCTACACCTACCCGAACACGGCGCCGGATGTCACCGCGTACGTCATCGACACCGGTATCCGGTACAGCCACCAGGAGTTCGGCGGCCGGGCCACCTTTGGCTTCGACGCGTTCGGCGGCGACGGGTCAGACTGCTTCGGTCACGGAACCGCAGTCGCCAGCGTCCTCGGCGGTACGACGCTCGGCGTTGCCAAGGGCGTACACCTTGTCTCCGTACGGGTAGTGAACTGCGCCGGCAGCGGTACGACGGACACCCTCATCGCGGGTCTCGACTGGATCGCCACCCACCTTGCCCCCGGAACGCCGGCCGTGGCCAACATCAGCCTCGGCGCGACCGCGGACCCGCCCGTCGACGCCGCGGTGACCAACCTCGTCGCGGCCGGCGTGCCGGTCGTCGTCGCGGCCGGCAACGACATCGAGTTCACCTGTGACTTCTCGCCGGCCCGGGTCGGCCCGGCCATCACCGTCGGCGCGACGGACTTCACCGACACTCGCGCGTGGTTCTCCAACTATGGGAACTGCAACGACCTGTTCGCGCCCGGCGTGGAGATCGTGGTGGCCAGCCACGGGGACGACGTCTCCTCGCGCGTCGACGAGGGCACCTCGTTCTCGGCGCCGCACGTGGCCGGTGCGGCCGCCCTGCTGCTCCAGGACGACCCAGCGTTGACGCCGGCCCAGGTGCAGAGCAAGCTCGTCGCCGACACCAACAAGTCCCACCGGATCCTCAATATCGCCACCAGCAACCCGCCCACCACGCCGGTACCGGCGGGCACCTGGCACACCGGCAACCCGCCGGGGGTCAGTGCCGCGTCCCGGGTCGCGTTGGCGTCCGAAGGCGGGCGGACGGACGCGTTCGTGGCCAGTACGGCGGCCGGACACCCGATCATGCACTCCACGCTCGTCGGCACCACCTGGACACCATGGGAGAACCTCGGCGGTACGACGGTGGGCAACCCGACCGCGGTCTGGGTCTCCAGCACCCGCCTGGAACTGTGGGTCACCGGCACGGACCGGGCGGCCTGGCACCGGGTGTGGAACGGCTCGTTCTGGAGCAACTGGGAGTCGCTGGCTGGCACTGTGACGGCAGACCTCGTCGTCGTGTCGCCCGAGCCGGGCGTGCTCGACCTGTACGCCATCAGCAGCGGCGACGCCGCGGTCTGGTTGCGCAACTTCGACGGGTTCTTCTGGACGGCGTGGTACTCCTTCGGTGGCCCGTCGTCGAAGCACAACTTCTCGGTGGCGACGGACCCGTTCACCGGCGCGGACGTCATTTTCGCGCAGGGAGCGGACGGGTCGCTGTACTACAAGTACTTCGACGCCATAAACATCCCGTTCGCCTGGGTCTCCCTTGGCGGCGTGCTTCGCTGGGATATCAAGGCGGTTTTCACCTCGGACGGGAACATCGAGGTCGCCGTGGTCGGAACGGACAAGGCGGTGTGGCACCGTCGCTGGAACCGGGCGACGTGGAGCGGTTGGGAATCGCTCGGCGGCGTGGTCAGCGGCGACGGCGTCGAGGCGGTCGCCACCGATGCCGGTATCGTCGACGTCTTCGCCCGCAGCACCGATTCACGGATCTGGAACCGGCGCCTGCGGGGGACGTGGTCCCCGTGGGCCCTGGTGAGCCTGGACACCTCCACCACGATTCCCAGCGCGGCGGGTGGGCTCACGTACGAGCACGAAATGGCGTTCCCGCGGGTAGCCGGTGGCCTCTACGCGGCCCACTGGAACTGACGATCGGTACGCAACGAGGGGCCAGGTCCGGTGGCGGACCTGGCCCCTTGTTCGAACGTGGAGGTGCCGGGAATCGAACCCGGGTCCTCCGCCGGTTTAGCAAGGCTTCTCCGAGCGCAGCTCGCTGTGTCTGCCTCGGCCCCTCCGATCACGCGAGCGAGTCGGTGTGACGGGCCCAGTCGCTGATTAGTCTCACCGCGTCAGCCCCGCGACCGGGCTGAGTTGGCCAGCCTTCTTACTGATGCCGGTGAACTAGGCCGAAGGCGCTCCTAGACCGACAGACCCGCTACCCGCCTCAGGCGGCGAGAGCGAGGTCAGCGCGCTTGTAGTTGGCGCTTATTGGTTTCCGACGAACGATTCACGAGACGACGTCGGCTTCCTCGGCTCGCTTCCCTTGCCGCAACGTACGGAGTCGAAACCTGTCACCCCCTGGTCGACCGTGGCGTCGTGCCACAGTCGTACGAGTCTAACGCGGTATCGGGCGATCAGCATTCCAGTTGCCGACAACTGCTCCCCAATGCGACGTTCGTTACGATTGTCCGATCGGCTCGCTGGTGGCCATCCCGGTTCGCTGCACTGCACTCACAGCCCATCGCAGGTGACGAAGTTCACCGTGCACGCGGTGGGGACGACCGCACCGCCGGCCGTCGCGAACCGGAACGTCAGCGTGGCCGTGGCACCCGGCGGCAGCGCGGCTGAGCCGCTGAACACGAGAACCTGGCCGCTGCGCAGCACCGACGCCGGTCCGGACCCGGTGACGTGGTGCTCGGTGAGCGCGCCCACCCCGACCGGCATGCCCAGCGTCACCTGCCATGTCAGCCCTGCGGTTGACCGGTTGGTGATGGCGACCTCGCCGATGAAGTAGTCACTGCCCGTACTGACCGCGTGGTACTGGCCGAGCAGCGCCGTC
>JAEHDK010000043.1 GCA_016880465.1 Micromonosporaceae bacterium | reverse complement strand
GCGGGCCGGGCGCAACCTGCCGGCCGCGATCGGTGTCGGTCTCGTACTCGGGGCCGCCGTCGTGGCGTCGCTGTTCGTCTGGCGGCCGGCGTTCCTCGGTGTCGTTCTCGCGGCGGTCGGCATCGGCGTCTGGGAGATGGCGCGGGCCGTCCAGGCCAACGGCGCTCGGCCGCCGCTGGCCCCGCTGTTCGCCGGCGGTGGGGTGATGGTGGTGCTCGCCTGGTACGCCGGCCCGGCCGCGGTCGCCAGTGCGCTGCTGCTCACCGTCCTCGCCACGCTTGTGTGGCGGCTGGCGGACGGGCCGGCCGGTTACCACCGGGATGCGATGGCCGCCACGCTGATCGCGGTCTACGTACCGTTCCTCGGCAGCTTCGCCGTACTGCTCGCGGTGCCCGAGGACGGTGCCGTACGCGTACTGACCATGCTCATCGCCGTGGTCCTCGCCGACACCGGTGGGTACGTGGCGGGGGTGTTCTTCGGCAAGCGACCGATGGCGCCGCAGGTGAGCCCGAAGAAGTCCTGGGAGGGGCTCGTCGGGTCGCTGGTCGCCAGCGCCGCCGGCAGCGCGGTGCTGCTGGCCCTCCTGTTCGACGTCGGGTGGTGGTGGGGGATCGGCTTCGGCCTGGCGATCGCGGTGGCCGGCGTGCTCGGCGATCTCGCGGAGTCGCTGCTGAAGCGGGATCTCGGCATCAAGGACATGGGCCACCTGCTACCGGGCCACGGTGGCCTGATGGACCGGCTCGATTCGATCTTGTTCGCCGCCCCTGTGGCGTACCTGTTGCTCTCCGTGCTGGCCCCGGCTACCGAGTGAAGTTGGCCCCTCACGGTCGAACGGGCCCGCGGCGGCGTGACAGACTGGGTACGCCATGACGAGCCCGCGGACCTTGACCGAACCGGCCCGCCGCTACGGTGCATCCCCCGAGCGGCTCGGGCTCCCTGTCGTGGCCGCCGAACGGCGCCGTACGAGCCGGCCGCCGCGGCACCTCGCGGACCTCGATCCAGCCGGCCGCCGGGCGGCCGTGGCAGAGCTCGGGGAGCGGGACTTCCGGGCGAGCCAGCTCGCCACGCACTACTTCGGCCGGTTCGAGCGCGACCCCGCGGCGATGACCGATCTGCCCGAGGCGGCGCGCGCCCGGCTCGCGGCCGCCCTGCTGCCCACCCTGCTCACCGCCGTACGGGAGCAGTCCTGCGACGGCGGGGCGACCCGCAAGGCGCTGTGGCGACTACACGACGGCGCACTGGTCGAGAGCGTCCTGATGCGGTACCCGGACCGCACCACGGTGTGCGTCTCCAGCCAGGCCGGCTGCGGGATGGCGTGCCCGTTCTGCGCGACCGGCCAGGCCGGGCTCACCCGCAGCCTGTCGACGGCCGAGATCGTCGACCAGGTCGTCTGGTTCGCCGGTGCGGCGGCGCGCTCGGGCGACCGGCTGTCGCATGTGGTCTTCATGGGCATGGGCGAGCCGCTCGCCAACTACGCGCGGGTCGTCGAGGCGGTGCGCCGGTTGACCGTGCCGCCGCCGGACGGGCTGGGGCTGTCCCAGCGGCACATCACGGTCTCGACCGCTGGCCTGGTGCCGGCCATGCACCGGCTGGCCGGCGAGGGGCTGCCGGTGACGCTCGCGCTGTCGCTGCACGCGCCCGACGACGAGCTACGCGACGAGCTGGTTCCGGTCAACCAGCGCTGGCCGGTCGCCGAGGTGCTGGACGCGGCCTGGGCGTACGCGGCGCGCACCGGTCGCCGCGTCTCCATCGAGTACGCCATGATCCGGAATGTGAACGACCAGCCCTGGCGCGCGGACCTGTTGGGTCGGCTGCTGGCCGGACGGCTGGCGCACGTCAACCTGATCCCGTTGAACCCGACCCCCGGCAGCCGTTGGGACGCCAGCCCCAAGCCGGTGGAGCGGGAGTTCGTCCGCCGGTTGCGGATCGCCGGAGTGCCCACGACGGTGCGGGACACCCGGGGCCGCGAGATCGACGGTGCGTGTGGACAGCTGGCTGCTTCGGAGGTGGCTTGAGTGAGTCAGGGTCAGCGATTCCGGCGGCGCGCACTGCGGCGCGGCTACAAGGTCGATGAGGTGGACTCCTTCCTCGACCGGGTCGAGGCGACCCTCGCCGGCGGTCCGGTCGACGCGCCGGTGTCCGCCCAGGAGGTCCACGACGTCGTCTTCCGCGTGCGCTTCGGCGGCTACGACGAGTGGCAGGTCGACCTGCACCTGGACCGCGTCGAGCGGCAGCTCGCCGAGATCGAGGAGCGGGTCGGCTTCGCCGGCCGCGGCCCGGATCCCCGGATGGCGCCGCCGCCCATGCGCGACGGCCGGGTTCCGCCGCCGCGCCCGATGAGTTCGCCGCCCGGCCCCCCGCCGATGCGCGAGATGCCGCCGCCCATGCCGAGCCGTCCGGTGTCGCCGATGGCCGCACCGGCCGGTCCGCCGCCGGGGTATGGCCGGTACGACGAGCCGACCAACGCCCGCGGCACGTTCGACGGCTTCGAACCGGTGCGCCACGGAAAGCCGGACATGACGGCCGAGATCCGGATGAGCGACCCGAGGATGGGCATGCCCGGTGGCGGCGGTGGTGGCGTCGAGGTGCAGCGCATCGACCAGATGCGGCGTACGTTCCAGCCCCGCCGGTTCGGCAGCGGGTACGACCAGGGCCAGGTGGACCGGCTGTTCGAGGGGTTGATCGCGGCGATGTCGGGGCGCGGTTCGCTCGCCTTCAGCGAGGCCGAACTCGATCCGGGCCAGTTCACCCTCGTACCGGGCGGCTACTTCGAGGCCGAGGTCGATGCCGCGCTGCGCGAGGTGCGGGACATCCTGCGCCGCCGCTGACCGCGGCGGCGCACCCGGCAGCTAGGAGCGCAGGCCGTTCCGGCGGAGCAGCCAGTCGCCGACCATGATGGCGACGAGCAGTGCGGCCAGGCCGATGAGCCAGATGTTCTCGACGTTGCCCTCGTGGTTGCCGATGCTCATGGCAAGCAGGATGAGCGTCACGAGAACGCCGCCGATCCGGGCGGCCCTCAGGTTCGTGGGCCGGTGTTGGTCGGGTGCGGTCACTTCCTCGTCGCCAGCCACCGTCTGCGTCCTTTCCTCAAGGGCAACCCGTCACTGGTAAGTCTGGCATGCCGCCGGGACGGCCCGATCCGGGGAGCCGACACGACACTGACCGCCCCCGCGCGTCCGGTAGCGTCGAGCGCGACCGGCAGGCCGAGCGAAGGGGTGACGCCGTGCGAGTGACCGGCACCGGCCACGCGGGTATGCGGATCGACACGCCCGGCGGCAGCATCCTGTGCGATCCGTGGGTGAACCCGGCGTACTTCGCATCCTGGTTCCCGTTCCCGGACAACTCGCAGCTCGACTGGGAGGCCCTCGGGCGGGCCGACTACCTCTACGTCTCACACCTGCACCGGGACCACTTCGACGCCGCGCACCTGGCCCGGTTCGTCAGCAAGCGGGCCACCGTACTGCTGCCGGAGTACCCGACGAGCGAGCTGGAGGATCAGCTCCGGGCACTGGGTTTCGCCGACTTCCGGCGTACCACGTCGAATGAGGTGCTCGAGCTCGACGGCGGCCTGCGGGTGATGATCCAGGCCCTGACCTCGCCGACCGACGGGCCGATCGGCGACTCCTCGCTGTGGGTCGAGTACGGCGGCGTGCGGCTGCTGAACCAGAACGACGCGCGCCCGACCGACCTGTCCCGGTTCGCCGAGCTGGGGCACGTGCAGGCGCACCTGCTGCAGTTCTCCGGCGCCATCTGGTACCCCATGGTCTACGAGCTGCCCACCGCGGCCAAGACCGCGTTCGGCAAGCAGAAGCGCGACCGGCAGTTCGACCGGACCGTGCGCTACATCGACGATCTCAAGGCCAGCTGGGTGTTCCCCATCGCCGGGCCGCCGTGCTTCCTCGATGACGAGCTGTGGCAGTTCAACGACCTCGGGCACGATGAGGGCAACATCTTCCCGGACCAGCAGGCGTTCCTCGACCACTACCGCAGCCTGGGGTACGACAACGCGGTCATCCTGCTGCCCGGCTCGGTGGCGACGCTGACCGCCGACGGCTGCCGGACCACCCATCCGGTCGACGACGTGGCCGCGTTCTTCGCGGACAAGGAAGAACACCTGCGGGAGTACGCCGCGCGGCAGCGACCGGTCATCCAGGCGGCCAAGCGGTCGTGGCGGCACCCCGAGATCGATGTGCTGAAGGAGCTCAAGCGCCGGGTGGAGCCGTTGCTCGACGAGTCGGTGTACCTCGCGCAGGGCGTGGGTGGCCCGGTCCGGCTCGATCTCGTCGGCCACGACGGCGGCTCGGTCGAGTCCATTGTGGTCGATTTCCCGGCCAAGCAGGTCCGGCGGTACGCCGACGAGAAGGTGCGGTACCGGTTCCGTACCCAGCGCGCGCTCGTCGAGCACCTCCTGCACGTCGAGGAGGTTGACTGGGTGAACTCGCTGTTCCTGTCCTGCCGGTTCGCCGCGGCCCGGATCGGCCAGTACAACGAGTTCGTCTACGCGTTCTTCAAGTGCCTGTCCGAGGAGCGGCTGCAGTACGCCGAGGGCTGGTATGCCGAGCAGAAGCCGGACGCCGAGGATGCCCGGCTCGGCGACTGGGTCCTCCAGCGGCGCTGCCCGCACCTGAAGGCCGACCTGACCCGGTTCGGCCGGATCGAGGACGGCGTGCTGACCTGCCAGATGCACGGCTGGAAGTGGGACCTCGCAACCGGCCGCTGCCTGACCAGCGTCGGCGGGAACACGCTGCGGTCGCAGCCGGCCGGAGCGCCCGTGCAGTAGCAGCTACTCCGGCAGGCCGGCCCGCCTAGGCTTGACTCCGGTCGGTCGGACGATCCGGGGAGGCCACGATGTTCGCCTGGTGGGGCCGGGTGGTGGTACGGGCGCGCTGGCTCGTACTGGCCGTTGCGCTCGTCCTCGTCGCGGTCGGCGTCGTGTGGGGCCTGGGTGTCTTCGGGGTGCTGTCCGGCGGCGGGTTCGACGCCTCCGGCAGCGAGTCGAGCCGGGCGGCGCAGCGGATCCAGCGCGAGCTGGGCCCGCAGGACCCGGACGTCATCGTCCTGTACTCCAGCACCACGTCCACAGTGGACGATCCGGCGTTCCGGTCAGCGGTTGCCGGGACGGTCGCGACCCTCCGGCACCGGCCCGAGGTGGCCGCCGTGCAGTCGTACTACGACACCCACGCGCCGGCCCAGGTCTCGGCCGACCGGCGCGCGACCTTCGTGGCGATCCAGCTGCGTGGCGGCGGCGAGACGGCCAAGCGGGCGGACCTCGCGGCCATCACGCCGGACCTGGCCGCACCCGGCCTGCATACCGACATCGGCGGCGTCGTGCCGTTCATCCGGGACGCCAACCACCAGGTCGAGGCCGATGTCGTACGCGCCGAGCTGCTGTCCCTGCCACTGCTGCTGATCCTGCTGGTGTTCGTGTTCCGGGGACTGGTCGCCGCGGCGACCCCGCTGCTGGTCGGCGGCCTGGCGATCCTCGGCGCCTTCGTGGCCACCCGGCTGCTCGCCGGGGTGACCGAGGTATCCACCTTCGCCGTCAACATCATCACCATGTTGGGCCTGGGCATGGCCATCGACTACGCCTTGTTCGTGGTCAGCCGGTTCCGCGAGGAGCTGGCCGCGGGCCGGTCGACGCCGGACGCGGTGGCGGTCACCCTCGCCACGGCTGGGCGGACCGTGCTCGTCTCCGGGTTGACCGTGGCGCTCTCGCTGGCCAGCCTGCTGATCTTCCCGGTCGGGTTCCTCCGCTCGATGGGGTGGGGCGGGATGGCCGCCGTCCTCGTCGCGATGCTGGCCGCACTCACCGCGCTGCCCGCGCTGCTCGCCGTCCTCGGCCCGCGGATCAACGCGGTGCGGCTGGGCCCGCGCGCTCGGGCGGCCACCACCGGTCAGGGCGTCTGGGCGCGCCTTGCGCACAGCGTCATGCGCCGGCCGATCGGGTACGCCGCCGGCGTACTCGCGATCCTGGCTGTGCTCGCCGCGCCGTTCCTGCGGGCCGAGTTCGGCGGCTTCGACGAGCGGGTGCTGCCGGCGGGTACGCAGAGCCGCACGGTCACCGAGCGCATCACGGCCGAGTTCCCGCAGCACAGCGCGTCGCCGATCGCCGTACTGGTCACCGGCGCCGCCGGGCGGGACGCCGCCGAGCTGGCCACCCGCATCGGCACCCTGACGGACGTGACCGGTGCCCACGTGACCGCGAACCGGGGCGGGACGACGCTCATCTCGGTCGACTACGCCGGCCCGCCGACCGGGCAACGGGCCCGGCACGTGGTCTCCCGGATCCGCGCGCTGCCGCCGCCGGCCGGTGCCGGCGTTCTGGTGGGCGGGCGGCCGGCCGCGGAGCTCGACCAGTTGACCGTGCTCGGCAACCACCTGCCGTGGATGGCGGTACTGGTCGGCTCGGTCACCGTGGTGCTGCTGTTCCTCGCGTTCGGCTCGGTGGTCCTGCCCATCAAGGCGATCCTCATGAACGCGGTGTCCATCGGCGCCTCGTTCGGCGTCGTCGTCTGGGTGTTCCAGGACGGCCACCTCGCCGGGCCACTCGGGTTCACCTCGACCGGGTACCTGGAGCCCACCGACCTCATCCTCATGCTGGCCGTCCTATTCGGACTGTCCACGGACTACGAGGTGTTCCTGCTCTCCCGGGTACGCGAGGAGTGGGACCACAGCGCGGACAACGTACGGGCGGTGGCCGGCGGGCTGCAGCGTACCGGCGCCATCATCACCGCCGCCGCGTTGTTGCTGATCATCGTGGTCGGCGGGTTCGCCACCGGCGGTACGGCGTCCATCAAGCTGCTCGGGGTCGGCGCGGTCGTCGCGATCGCGGTGGACGCGGTCCTGGTGCGGGCCCTGTTGGTACCGGCGACCATGCGGCTGCTCGGCCGGTGGAACTGGTGGGCGCCCGGACCGCTGGCCCGCCTCTACCGCCGGTACGGCCTGCGCGAGCCGGGTACGCCCGCCACGCCGCCGCGCCAGGCGACGCTGGTCCGGTAGACGACCGCACCGGCCGGCCCGACGCCCCGCACCGGCCGGGCGGCGGTCGGGGGAGAATGACCGGGTGAGCGCTGCCCGTGAGGTCGTCCTGCTCGGCTCGACCGGCTCGATCGGTACCCAGGCCGTCGACCTCGCGCAGCGGTACCCCGATCGGTTCCGGGTGGTCGCGCTCGGCGCGCGCGGCGGCAACGTGGCACTCCTGGCCGAGCAGGCATTGGCGCTGGGCGTCGAGGCCGTAGGTGTCGCCAAGGCGAGCGTCGCACAGGACCTGCAGCTCGCGTTCTACGCCGAGGCGCAGCGGCGCGGGTACGCCACCGGTGGGTTCCGGTTGCCCAAGCTGCTCACCGGGCCGGACGCGATGGCCGAGCTGGCCACCTGGCCCTGCGATGTCGTGCTCAACGGAGTCGTCGGCTCGCTCGGCCTCGCGCCCACGCTCGCGGCGCTCGGCGCCGGCCGTACCCTCGCGTTGGCCAACAAGGAGTCGCTCG
>JAEHDK010000436.1 GCA_016880465.1 Micromonosporaceae bacterium | reverse complement strand
GCCGCGGCTGCCGGGCCCGGTACCGCCGCACCGGATCCGGCGGCGCAGCATTCGGTGACGCAGCATTCGGTGACGCAGCGCGACATTGCGCCAACGGAGAGCGCCGGCTCCGGGTGATGGGGGCCACTTCCGGGTACCAGGGCCGCCGCCGGTCGGTTTGTCACGGCAGACTCGGTCCGCGCCGCGGTACGTTCGCGTCCGGGCCGGTCAAGCGCCGAAGGCGCCAGCGGCGCCGTGGGAGACTCAGAGGGCAAAGAGAACCAGGGCACACGGACCATGAGCCGGGGGAGCAGCGAGTCGATGGGCAGCATCGTCGGGAAGAACCGCAAGACTCTCATGCTTTTCTCGGGCCGGGCGTACCCCGAGCTCGCCGAGGAGATCGGCGACGTGCTTGGCGTGTCGCCCACCGAGACGGACGCGTACGACTTCGCGTCCGGTGAGATCTTCGTACGTTACAAGGAGTCCGTGCGGGGTTCCGACGCGTTCGTCGTACAGTCGCCCGCGCCGCCGATCAACAAGTGGTTCATGGAAATCCTGATTATGATCGACGCGCTGAAGCGGGGCTCGGCCAAGCGCATCACCGTCGTCCTGCCCTGCTTCCCGTACGCCCGGCAGGACAAGAAGCACCGCGGCCGGGAGCCGATCTCCGCGCGCCTGGTGGCCGATCTGCTGAAGACCGCCGGTGCCGACCGCATCCTGACCGTCGACCTGCACACCGCGCAGATCCAGGGCTTCTTCGACGGCCCGGTCGACCACCTGTTCGCGATGGACATCCTGGCGTCCTACGTGGAGTCGAAGTACGCCGGCCGCCCGATCACCGTGGTGGCCCCCGACTCCGGCCGGGTCCGGGTCGCCGAGCGGTGGACCGACCGGCTCGGCGGCTGCCCGCTCGCGTTCATCCACAAGACGCGCGATCCGTTGAAGCCCAACCAGGTCGTGGCCAACCGGGTCGTCGGCGACGTGGACGGTCGGGTCTGCCTGGTGGTGGACGACATGATCGACACGGCGACCACGATCTGCCGGGCGGCGGAGATCCTCGCCGGGTCCGGCGCCGCGGACGTCATTATCGCGAGCACCCACGGGGTGCTCTCGGATCCGGCCACCGAGCGGCTGAAGAACAGCCGGATCAGCGAGGTCGTGCTGACGAACACGCTGCCGCTGCCGCCGGAGAAGCGGCTGGACAAGATCACCGTACTGTCGATCGCGCCGCTGCTGGCCCGGGCGATCCGCGAGGTCTTCGACGACGGCTCCGTCACCACCCTCTTCGGCGGCCTCAGCTGACCCACCTCCGGGGCGAGGGCCGGCGCCGGCTCGGGTAGACTGAGCGGGTTGCCACGGCGAGGGTGCCCTGCGGCCGCTCCAGCTCCGGCCGCCAGGCGGCACCGTGATCGGCGCGGTGCTCCGGGCTCTCACCCGTGCGCCCCCGCCCGGCACCGCAGCCACCGCACCCACGAGCAGCAGAACGCAGGAGTACTCCCGTGTCCGAGGTAAAGATCAGCGCCGAGACCCGTACCGAATTCGGCAAGGGTGGTGCCCGTCGTACCCGTCGGGCCGGCAAGGTGCCCGCCGTGCTGTACGGCCATGGCGAGCAGCCCAGGCATATCGCGCTCCCCGCGCGCGAGTTCGCCGCCGCGATCCGGCATGGCGGCGTCAACCAGGTGTTCGCCCTCGAACTGGCGGACGGCACGACGACTCTGGCGCTGGCCAAAGCGATCCAGCGGGACCCGCTGCGGGACACGTACGAGCACGTCGACCTGATCATCGTGCGGCGCGGCGAGCGGGTCACCGTCGACGTGCCGGTGCAGCTCGTCGGCGAACCGGTCCGCAACACCCTGGTCGTACACGAGAACGACCGGCTCTCCATCGTCGCGGAGGCGCTGCACCTGCCCGACCACCTGCAGGTGTCGATCGAGGGACTCGACAGCGGTGCCCAGGTCCGGGCCGGCGACGTACCGCTGCCGGCCGGCGTCGAGCTCGCCGCCGACCCGGAGCTGCTGATCGCGCTCGTCACCAGCCCACCGACGGCCGAGCAGCTGGCCGCCGAGGCCGGCATCCTGCCCGCCGAGCCGGAGGAGCAGGCGGTGGCCGAGGAGGCCGCGGCCGCCACCACCGAGGGCTGACCGGCGGGTGACACCTGCCGCGCCGTGGCTGATCGTCGGGCTGGGCAACCCCGGCCCGGCGTACGCGCGCCATCGGCACAACGTCGGCTTCGTGGTCGCCGACCTGCTCGCCGGGCGGATCGGCGCCCGGTTCGGCCGGCACCGGCGGGCGCTGGCCGACGTCGCCGAGGGCTTCCTCGGGCCGGGCGGGCCGAAGCTCATCCTTACCAAGCCGCTCACGTACATGAACCTGGCCGGCGGCGCGGTGGCCGGCCTCGTGCACTACTACCAGGTGCCGCTCGACCACGTGATCGCCGTCCACGACGAGCTCGACATCCCGTACGGCCAGATCCGGCTGAAGGTCGGCGGCGGCGAGGGCGGGCACAACGGCGTCCGGTCGCTAGTGCGCTCTCTCGGCAGCAGAGACTTTCTCCGGGTACGGTTCGGCATCGGCCGTCCGCCGGGCCGGCAGGACCCTGCGGACTACGTGCTCTCCGACTTTTCCGCGGCCGAGCGCAAAGAGTTCGAGTTCCTGGTCGATCGAGCGGCCGATGCGGCTGAGGCGCTGGTCAGCCATGGTCTAGAGTGGACGCAGAACGCATACCACGGCGCTGAGGCATAGGCCACCGGTCGGTTTATTGACAGACGGAATGCGCCCCGAGTGGTCCCATGCAAGGCTGTGCTCCGTCGAGGGCGCCCGATGCGGCGGCGGCGGCGACGGAGCCGCTCAACCCTCATCAGAGCCGGCGTTTACGACCATGCGACTGGGGGAAGCCGGATGGTCGGCGTGGCGTCGGGTGACCGTCACGCTGGTCGCTTTGGCGCGTTGTAACGGCAGGTACACCGCTACATGCGGATATGTCGGAAGTGCGGGCGAGAGGGGACCGGGTGGTGACGCGACGGGCCGGCGAGCCGGACAACGCCGCCGGGGGCCCGCGTACGCAGTCGCCCGTCCGCGCACCCGGCGACGACGACACGCTCGTCTTCGACACGGACGCCACGGTCATCCTCGACGCCGTCGGCGAGCCGATCGGCCTGTCCAACGCCCGGCTCGGTGAGCTGACCGGGGTCGGTACGCCGGCCCGGCCGGAGGTGCGCGAGATCGGCGGGCTGCGTGACGTCACCGAGGTGCTCATGCTCGGGGACCTGACCGGCCTCGGTCCGGCACCGCAGAGCCCGGCGCCGGCCGGTCTGGGTCTGGGTGCCCCGGTTCCGGCCGGTGCGGCGCAGGTGGCGACGCTCGGTCCCGATGGGCTCGCGGATCCGCACCGGATCTACCCCGCCCGGGTGCTGCCGAGCCGGGTCGGCCGGCACGCCGCCGGCCAGAGCGGCGGGCGGTGGGACTGGGAAGCCAGCTATATCAGCGGCCTGTTGATCTCTGATCTGCTCGTCGGGCTGGCCGCGGGCGCGGCGGCGTTCTTCGGCCGCTTCGGCACCACGGTGACCTTCTACAACTACAACTACCTCGTGCTCTCGGCCGCGTTGCCGCTGCTGATGGTCGTGTCGCTGGCGTTGACCCGGGCCTACGAGCGGCGGTTCCTGTTCGTCGGCACCGACGAGTACCAGCGGGTGATCCGGGCCGGCATGTCGCTGACCGCGTGCAGTGCGATCGTGGCGTACGCGCTGGACCTGCCGCTCGCCCGCGGGTACATGCTGATCGCGCTCCCGGTCGCGACGCTCTCCTGCGTGGTCGTGCGGTTCCTGCTGCGCAAGCGGCTGCACCACCGGCGGGTACGGGGTAGCTGCCTCAAGCGGGTCATCGTCGTCGGCCATGAGCTCGCGGTCATCCACATCACCCGGCAGCTGCGCCGCGAGCGGTACCACGGCTTCGAGGTGGTCGGCGCGTGCCTGCCGCCGGGCCACCACGACGACGTCGGCCTGCCGGTGTACGGCACGTTCGACGACGTGGCCCGCGCGGTGAACGCCGCCGCCGCGGACACCGTGATCGTGCTGTCCTGCCCCGAGCTGGACGGTCACACGCTGCGCCGGTTGGCCTGGCAGCTCGAGCGCGACGACATCGACCTGATCGTGGCCAGCTCGCTGATCGACGTGGCCGGCGACCGTACGACGATCCGCCCGGTCGACGGCCTCCCGATGCTGCACGTCGACCACCCGCGGCTGACCGGCGGGCCGCGGTTCGTCAAGGAGATCTTCGACCGGGTCGGTGCCGCCCTGTTGATCGTCGCGTTGTCGCCGCTGCTGATCGCGCTGGCCGTCGCCATCCGGGTCAACTCGCCGGGCCCGGTGCTGTTCCGGCAGGTACGGGTGGGGCGGCACGGCCGCGAGTTCGTGATCTGCAAGTTCCGCACGATGTACATCGACGCCGAGGCGCGGCTGGCGGAACTGCGGCACCTCAACGACTACGACGGCGTGCTGTTCAAGATGCGCAACGACCCGCGGATCACCCGGGTCGGCCGGTGGCTGCGCCGGTTCTCGCTCGACGAGCTGCCGCAACTGATCAACGTGGTGCGCGGCCAGATGTCGATGGTCGGCCCGCGGCCGCCGCTGCCGGAGGAGGTCGCCGCCTACCCGGACGACGCGCGCCGCCGGCTCGTCGTCAAGCCGGGCATGACCGGGCTCTGGCAGGTGTCCGGCCGCTCCGACCTGCCGTGGGAGGAGGCGGTCCGGCTCGACCTGCGGTACGTGGAGAACTGGTCGATCCCGATGGATCTCGCGATCCTGCTGCGTACGCTCACCGCGGTGTCGCGCGGCTCCGGTGCATACTGAGTGACGTGACTCCGCCGGCGGTCGACGGCTTGTTCGCCCGATGGTTGGCAGCCCGCGCCGGCGAGTTCCTGGTCGCGCTGCGGACCGGGCGCGGGTACGCCGACCCGGACGCGTTGCGGTCCGCCGCCGACCGGGGTTCCAACGAGCTGATCATGGCCGAGCTCGCCCGCTGGCGGTCGACCGACGCGGTGCTCTCCGAGGAGGGCGCGCGTACCGACCCCGCGCGGCAGTACGCCGAGCGGGTCTGGATCGTCGACCCGCTGGACGGCACCCGCGAGTACGCCGAGGAGGGGCGCACCGACTGGGCCGTCCACATTGGACTATGGACGGCCGGACCGG
>JAEHDK010000435.1 GCA_016880465.1 Micromonosporaceae bacterium | reverse complement strand
GTGCCGGGCTCTCCAGGGTGACCCGCTCGGGCAGGCGCTGCACCGGGCGGAAGACGCTGGCGCCGTCCACCAGGGAAATGAGGGGCAAAGGCAGGAAAACGTCGCGTATCACGGTATCACCTCCGATCTCGCCACTGGGCACGTCTTCATTTCGACCGCCCCCCAGGCGGCCGTGTTCCGAACCGGCCGGGCTCACCCTGTGAAGCTGGCCGCCCGCTCGAAGAACCAGAAAGCAGCCAGCGTCCCGATCGCATAGTTAGCGACCGGCTGCCCGGTCGCTGGTCGTCAGTCGCTACGGTGCGCCTGTGCCGGCGCGGCGCTTCGCGATGAGCGACCCAGCCAGCGCGGTCCAGCCGGTCTGGTGCGAGGCGCCCAGCCCGGTGCCGTTCTCTCCGTGGAAGTACTCGTAGAACGGCAGCAGGTCGTGCCAGTCCGGGTTCTCCTGGAACAGCTCGACGGCGCCGAACATCGGCCGGCGGCCCGTACTGTCGTCGAGGAACAGGCTCACCAGGCGCTCGGCGAGGTCGTCCGCGACCGCGTCCAGCGGCAGCTGCCGCCCCGATCCGGTCGGGTACTCGACGACCAGGTCGGTACCGAAGAACTCCGCGTACCGGCGCAGCCCGTCGATGATCAGGTAGTTGACCGGGAACCACACCGGGCCCCGCCAGTTCGAGTTGCCACCGAACTGGCTGCCCGTCGACTCGGCGGGCTCGTACCCCACGGTGAAATCGGTCCCGCCGAGGGTGACCGTGAACGGCTCCTCGGCGTGCCTGCGGGACAGCGACCGTACGCCGTACGGGGACAGGAACTCGTCCTCGTCGAGCATCCGGCGCAGGATCCGGATCAGCGGTTCGGGCCCGACGGCGGCGAGCAGGCGTCGCTGCTGTCCGCCCTGGCTCCACCGTGCGCCGAGCACACCGGCGTACTGCGGCCGGTGCTGCAGGAACCAGCGCAGCCGGTCGGCCAGCTCGGGCAGCCGGGTGAGCGTCACCGAGCTGAGCACCGCGGTCGCGGCGAGCGGGAGCAACCCGACGATCGACCGTACCCGCAGCGGGACCCGGGTACCGTCGGCCTGCCGGATCACGTCGTAGAAGAACGCGTCGTCGTCGTCCCAGAGCCCGCGCCCGTACGCGGCGGCGGCGATGTACGCGAAGTGCTCGAGAAACTTGGTCGCGAGCTCCGCATAGTTCCGGTCCCGGATCGCGAGGACCACCGCCATCTCCAGCAGGTTCAGCGCGTACATCGCCATCCAGGCGGTGGCGTCGCTCTGCTCCAGCACACCGGCCACGGGCAGGGCGGCGCCGCGGTCGAGCGGCCCGACGTTGTCGAGGCCCAGGAAGCCGCCCTCGAACACGTTGTTGCCGTCGGCGTCCTTGCGGTTCACCCACCAGGTGAAGTTGATCAGCAGCTTGTGCATCATCCGGGCCAGGAACTCGTGGTCCCGCGCGCCGTCCAGCTCGAAGACCTTGAGCGCCGCCCACGCGTGCACCGGCGGGTTCACGTCGTCGAAGGCCCACTCGTACGCCGGTAGCTGGCCGTTGGGGTGCATGTACCACTCGCGCAGCAGCAACAGCAGCTGGTCCTTGGCGAACCGCGGGTCCACCCGGGCGATCGCGACCGCCTGGAACGCCAGGTCCCACGCGGCGTACCAGGGGTACTCCCACTTGTCCGGCATCGAGATGACGTCGAAGCTGCTCATGTGTCCCCAGTGGACGTTCCGGCCGAACTGGTGCGACAGCGGTGGCGGCTCCTCCGACACCGGGTCGCCACGCAGCCAGCGGGCCACGTCGTACTGGTAGAACTGCTTGCTCCACAACAGTCCGGCGACCGCCTGCCGGACGACCGCGGCCTCGTCCGCGGTCGCGTCGGCGGGCACCACGCCGGCGAAGAACTCGTCCGCTTCGGCGTGCCGGTCGGCCAGCACCGCCTCGTACCCCGCCCCGAGGTCGAGTCGCGGTACGCCGCCGGCCGGCGGGGGCTCGGCGACCAGGGTCAGCCGCAGCCGGATCTCCCGGCGGCCGCCGGGCGCCACCTCCAGTACGTGGTGCAGCGCGCCCTTCGTACCGGTGCGCTCCGGGTTGACCGTGTCCGCCCCGTTGACGACATGGTCGTTGATCCCGTCCTTCGGGTACGGCGACCGGTTCGGCAGGCCCCACAGCCGCTCCGCGTTGGACTCGTTGTCGCAGCACAGCGGTGCCGCGCCGGGGTCGCCCGCCAGCACCAGGCGGCCGAGAATCCGGTGCTGTGCCACGAGCGTGCCGTCGTACCCGCGGATCTCCGGTACCGCGTCGGCGCCCGGCAGCCCCCACGCCCAGGTGTTGCGGAACCAGAGCGTGGGCAGTACGTGCAGGGTGGCCGGCTCCGGACCCCGGTTGGCCACCGTGATCCGCACACACAGGTCGGTCGGCGTGGCCTTGGCGTAGTCCACCGTGACGGCCCAGTACCGGTTCTCCGCGAAGACGCCGGAGTCCACCAGCTCGAACTCGGGATCCTCCCGGCGCCGCTCGGCAGCCGCCGTCACGAGCTCGTCGTACGGGAACTGTCGCTGCGGGTAGTGATAACGCCAGCGCATCCAGCTGTGGGTGGGCGTGGAGTCCAGGTACCACCAGTAGTCCTTGGCATCCTCGCCGTGGTTGCCCTCCGGCCCGGTGACGCCGAAGATCCGCTCCTTGAGGATCGGATCCGCGCCGTTCCACAGGGCCAGCGCGAAGCAGAACGTCTGCCGGTCGTCGCACACGCCAGCGAGCCCGTCCTCGCCCCACCGGTACGCCCGCGATCGGGCGTGGTCGTGCGGGAAGTAGTCCCAGGCGGTGCCGTGCTCGCTGTAGTCCTCGCGTACGGTGCCCCACTCGCGCTCGGACAGATACGGCCCCCAGGCCCGCCACCGCTCGGCACCCGCACCCGCATCCGCGGCCGCGAGCCGCCGCCGCTCCGCACCCGCTTGGTCGTCGTCGTTCACCCTGCGCATTCTTCGGCATCGGGGGGGCACCGCCCGGCTTCGGGGTCATGACCAGGGCTGGGACGATTTCCAGGTGGAGCTCGGTACCCAGATCTGCGGCGACCTCGACGCCGCCGCCCGGCGCGAGTGGCTGGTCCCGGACGGGCTTGGCGGGTACGCCATGGGCACCGTCGCCGGCCTGCGCACCCGCCGCTACCACGGCCTGCTCGTCGTGGCGCATCCCCGGCAGGCGCAGCCCGGGCCGGCGCACCGCGTGGCGCTTGCGGCGCTCGACCCGGTGCTGATCCTGCCGGGCGGTACCGAGGTGCGCCTGGCGACCCACGAGTGGGCCTCCGGGGCGGTCGCCCCGGCCGGGCACGCCCTGCTGGAGCGCTTCGACCTGACCGACGGGCTGCCGCGCTGGCGGTGGCGGGTGGGCGAGGTCGTGCTCGAACGCGAGCTCGCGATGCACCGGGGCGCCGCCGGGCCGGCGCTCGCCGTCGTGCACCGGCTCCTGGCCGGTCCGGGGGTACGCCTCGCGGCGCAAGCGCTGTGCACCTGGCGCGACGCGCACTCGGAGCGGTACGCCCACGACGGGCTGGAGGTGGCGCCCACCGGGGACGGCTGCGTGGTCGAGGGCGCGTACCGCATCGCCGGACCCGGGTTCGCCGCCGACGGTACGTGGTGGCACGGCGCGTACCACCGCGAGGAGGCGGCCCGCGGGCTCAACCCGACCGAGGACCTCTGCCGGGTCGGCAGCTTCACGGCCGAGCTGACCGCGCCCGGTGCCATCCTGGAGATCTCCGCGTGGGCGGGCGACCTGGCCGCCGTACCGCCGCCCGCGGCCGAGGTCGTGGCCGCCGCTCGAGCCCGCCGTTTCGCGGACCCGCTGGCCCGGGCGGCCGACGCGTTCGTCGTGGCCGGGCCGGACGTCGTGGCCGGGTACCCCTGGTTCGGCGCCTGGTCGCGGGACACGATGATCTCGTACGAGGGCCTGTTCCTGGCCACCGGCCGGGCCGACCAGGGCCGGGCGCTGCTCCACCGCTACGCCGGCAGCCTCGACGCCGGCATGCTGCCGAACACCGCTGATACCGGGCAGGTGTCGTACAACACCGCGGATGCCACGCTCTGGCTGCTGCACGCCGTGGACCGGCACCTCGCCGCTACCGGCGACGACGACCTCGCCGCCGAGCTGGCCCGCCCATTGGGCGAGGTCGTCGCCCGGCACGTCGCGGGCACCCGGTACGGCCTGCGCGTCGAGGCCGACGGGTTGCTCACCCAGGGTGCGGCCGGGCACGCGCTGACCTGGATGGACGCGGTAGTCGACGGGGTACCGGTCAGCCGGCGGGCCGGCAAGGCGGTCGAGGTGAACGCCTTGTGGATCAATGGGCTCGGCGCGCTGGCCGCGCTGCGCGCCCGGATCGGTGCGGACGCGACCGACCTGCACCGGCTGCGCGACCGCGCGGTGACCTCGTTCCGCGGCCGGTTCCCGGCGCCGACCGGCTGGCTCTACGACACCGTGGACCCGGACGACGCCGCGCTGCGGCCGAACCAACTGCTGGCCTACGGGCTGCCGTACGCGCCGCTGGCACCCGACGCCCGGGTCGTCCGTACCATCGGCGCGGCGCTGCTCACCCCGCTCGGCCTGCGTACGCTCGCCCCGGCCGAGCCCGGGTACCGGGGCCGCCATCGCGGTTCCCCGGCCGCCCGCGACGGCGCGTACCACCAGGGCACGGTCTGGCCGTGGCTGCTCGGGCCGTACGCGGACGCGTGCCGTGCGGCCGGCGTACCCACCGATGAGCTCTGGGCCGGGCTGCTCGCGCACCTGCGCGACTGGGGGTTGGGTTCGGTGAGCGAGACCGCGGACGGCGACCCGCCGCACGCGGCCACCGGGTGCCCGTTCCAGGCATGGTCGGTGGCCGAGCTGTGCCGGCACCTGCACGGCGGCCCGCGCCCCGCCGGCCGGCCGTAGGGTGGTAACCGTGCGCCGCGTGCTCGTACCGGTCCTGCTGGTCGCTCTCCTGGCCGGCGGCTGCGGCCGCGCTCCG
>JAEHDK010000434.1 GCA_016880465.1 Micromonosporaceae bacterium | reverse complement strand
GGGCCAGAGCCACCGCGCGCCGGCCTGCCGGCGCACCTCGGCGCCGAGGTCGGTCACGGTGCGGGCGGGGCCGCCGGGCCGGCCCGCGTCGGTCAGCGACCGGACGCGCGCGCCGCCGGCCCCGTCGGGCACCAGGGCGACCATCACCCGCCCATTGTGCGGCAGGGTACCGACAATCCCGGCGGTACCGGTGTCGCGGCCGGCCCGCCTGGGTACCGGTCAGGCATGCGCGAACAGGACAGCTTCCCGCGCCCGGTCAGCGACCCGGAGATCGACGGCATACCGAACTACGCCGACGACGACTCGACGGCGTACGACGACGTCGACTCACCCCGGGTCGCGGACGGCCTCGACCCCGCGCCGGTACCGCTGGACCGCGACGACGGTCCGGTCGCGCTGGACGAGTTCGGTACGTCGGCCGAGGAGCAGCGGCTCGGCGAGTCGCTGGACGGCCGGCTCGCCCGCGAGGAGCCGGATCTGAGCCCGGACGACATCACCGAGTCGCCCGACCCGCTCGGCCGGCTGGTCGACCCGGGCCTGGGCGGCCCGGAGGAGGACACCGAGGAGAACTCGATCGGCTTCGACGCCGGGGCGGCCGGCGGTGGGCCGAGCGCCGAGGAGACCGCGGTGCGGGAGACCGAGCCGGACTAGGACCGCCGCGGCTACTTCGTGATGCTCGCCGTGAGCCCGGCCTGCACCTGGCGCTGGAACACGAGGTAGACGACCAGTACGGGCAGCATCGCGAGGGTGATCCCGGCAAACATGCCGGACCAGTCGGACTTGTAGCCCTGGTTGACCGACAGATTGATCAGGCCCTGCGCGATCACCTGTTTCTTCTCCTCACCACCGCTCGGCTGCATCAGCAGGTACGGCAGGTACCACTGGTTCCACTGACCGATGACGTTGAAGATGCCGATGCTGATCAGGCCCGGACGCGCCATCGGCAGCATGACGCCGAAGAACAGCCGCGAGTGCGAGGCGCCGTCGACGAGTGCCGCCTCCGCGATGGTGGTCGGCAGGGTACGGAAGAACGAGTGCATGAAGAACACGGTGAACGACAGCGACCACGCGACATAGACGAGAATCAACATAACGCGACTGTTGGGGCCGAGGTACGGGCCGATGAAGGACCCGATGCTCGAGCCGACGACCGGGATCCGGCCGAAGAAGTCGGCGATCTGCCCGGGTGCCTTGAAGGTGCCGACGTACAGCGGTACGGCCGCAAGGTAGATCGGGACCGGGAGGCCGGCGAGGAAGGTGTAGTAGATGAACCGGTTGCCGAAGAACTCGTAGCGCGCCAGCACGTATGCCGCCATCGAGCCGAGCAGCATCGTGCAGAACACCCCGCCGCCGACGACGAGCACCGTATTGACGAAGAAGGAACCCAGGCCGCCCTTGGTCCACGCCCGGGCGAAGTTGTCCCAGTGCAGGCTGTGCGGGATCAGTGACAGCGGCTCGCGAATGATCTGGGCGTCGTCCTTGAACGACGACAGTGCCGCCCACACCATGGGGTACACCACCAACACCGCCCACACGAGCAGGAACACGTGGGAGAAGCCGTTGAAGAACGTGTCCGTGCCGATCAGGTGACGGCGCGCGCGTCTGGTCGGCTGCGGCGCGGCGGCGGTGCGCGCGGCCCGCTCGCCCGCGGGCGTGGTTACCGTGCTCATGTCGGCCGTCCTTCAGAACTCGATCCGGTCACGCCGGATGACGCGGAGCTGCAACGCGGCCAGGAGCAGCGCGAATATGGTCAGCGCGACCGCCAAGGCACAGGCGTACCCGTACCGGCCGGAGTTGAAGGCGTTGAAGTTGATCTGGGAGGCGAAGATCTCGCTCGCGTGGTTCGGACCGCCCTGGCTGGGCGTCATCACGAAGACGAGGGCGTAGAAGTCCAGCGCGATGAAGCCGAGGTAGACCCAGGCGACCGAGACGGTGTCGCGCAGCAACGGGAGCGTCACGCGCACGAACGAGGCGACCCGACTCGCGCCGTCCAGCAGCGCCGCCTCGTAGATGTCCCGCGGGATCGACTGCATGGCCGCCGAGAACAGCACCATGTAGAAGCCCGTGCCGCCCCAGATGGCGATGAGCAACAGCCACCAGAGCACCGCGGGTACGCCGAGGAACGGCGTCGGGTCGGACACGAACTTGAGCGGCTCGTCCCGACTGATCACGTGCAGCTTCATCAGCAGGCCGTTGATCAGGCCCTGGTCGTCGCCGCGGTAGAGGGCCTGCCACAGGATCGCGACCAGCACGAGCGAGAGCAGTTGCGGGAAGAAAAAGATGACCTTGTAGACGCTCGATCCCCGGACCCCCCGGATGCCGGCCCTGTTCCCCTGACCCCCCACGTTCAGCAGGAAGGCGAGGAACAGGGCCAGCGCGATCGTCGACACCGGCACGGCAACCAGGAAGAACACGTTGTGCCAGAACGCCTTCCGGACCAGCTCGTCGCGGAACAGCCGGACGTAGTTGTCCAGCCCGACGAACGGCTTCTCGTCCGAGAACCCCCGCCAACTGGTGAACGAGAAGTAGACGGACTGGCCGAACGGCGCCACCACGTAGTACAGGTACAGCACTACCGGCAGTGCCAGGAAGCCCGTGATGAACCGGGCCCTACCGTGCCGCATGACCGCTCACTCTCCAGGTCGGTCAGATCAGGTGCGGGTCTGCTTCTTGATGGAGCTGTCTGCCGCGATCTTGTCCGCGGCCGCCTGCATCGTGTCCTGGAACGCAGGGCCGGTCATCCGGCCGGCCATCAGCTCGCCGATGGCGTTCTGCTCGGCCTTGTCGAGATCGGCGTACCAGTCCGGGTGCTTGAACGAGACGAGGTCGCCCTTGGCGGTCTTCATCAGGTCGTTTGCCGACTTGAGCGCGGTGGAGTTGGTGACGTTGTCGCCGGACCCCTTGACGGACGCCAGCGAGCTGGTCAGCTCGGCGAACTTCGCCGCACCGGCCTTCGACATCATGGCACGCAGGAACTCCATGCCGCCGGCCGCGTTCGCCGCCTTCTTCGGCACGATCCAGCCCTCGCCGGACCCGGCGTACACCGCACCCGCCGCCTTGTCGGACTTGCTGACGCCCCAGAAGTTGGCGATCTTCATCTTGAAGGCGGCCGGGATCGTCTTGCGCATCTCGTTCTCCAGCCAGGTGCCGACCGGCAGGAAGGCGGCCTTGCCGTCGAGCCAGGCCTGCTGCGACTCGGTGTGGCTGAGGGTGTCGCTGCCGGTGAGCGTCAGCTTGTCCTTGACCATCTTCTCGACGGCCGCCATCGTCGCGGTCACCGCGTCGACCTTCCAGGCGCCTGGCTTGAGGTTGTCGATGTCCACCATCGCCTGCCGGCCGCCGGCCTGCCAGACCCAGCTCATCAACGCCCAGCGCATGTAGTACGGGTACTTGCCGGCGAATGCGAACGGGGCGTAGCCGGCTGTCTTGATTCTCGGGGCGAGCGTGAAGAACTCGTCGAAGGTCGTCGGCACGGTCCAGCTGTTCCTGTCGAACAGCGCCTGGTCGTACCAGATGCCGAACACGGTGTACGCGTAGTTGAGCACGTAGAACTTGCCGCTGTAGGTGCCGTCGTCGACGGTGCCGGGCAGCAGGGTGTCCCGGACCTTCGCGTTCGCGTCGTCCCAGCTGGGCGCGTCGAGCAACGGGCCGAGGTCGGTGAGCGCGCCGTCGTTGATGAGCGTGTCCAGCGCCATCAGGTCCGCACCGGAGTTGTTGATCAGGTCAGGCGGGACGTTCTGGAACTTCGGCTGGTTCTCTGTCTTGATCTTCTGAGTCGAGCTCAGGTTGACCGTGACCTTGCTGTGCTTCTGGTCGAACAGGGTCTTGTCGAACTTCGGGTACTCGTCGCCGAGGCCGCCGTTGAACACGATCACGTCGACCTTGCTGTTGTCGGCGACGCCGAATGGGTTGTCCGGGGTCTTCGTCCCGGTCTCGGTCTTCGTGCCGCTGCTGCCGCCGGCGCACGCCGCCAGCAGGCTCGCCGCCGGGGTGGCGAGCAAGCCCGCCGCCGCGGCCCGTCCCAGCAGGTTGCGCCGGGTGAGGTCCGACGATGTGTCGGGAGTTTCCGCGTGCCGGAGTCGATCAAGCGCCGAAGGCGCCCGCGACGCCGTGGGGGATTCTGACATCTCCGCTCCTCGGATCGGGGTCGGGCGGAACACCGGCCGGGCCGGCGTCCCGCTAATCGAGGTGGTGGTGGTGCTCGTCCCCGCCGGGGACGTGCGCGGTGAGGCCGCAACGTGGTACCTCGCCCGCGCGAATACGGCGTACGACCGCCACGGTGCCCCGGCGCGTTGGCCGCGCATCGGTGACCGGGGAGATCGCACAGATCCGGGCTCGGCCGGTACGGCCGCCCGGCAGGTCGGTAACCAGGTCCGTCACGGCTGCCCCCGCCGGTGTCCGTCGACGGCCCGCGCGGTCCGCTGGAACGCGGCGTGCGCCCGCTCGTGGGTACGCTGCGCGACCGCGATGTACAGCAGGTCGAGGACCACGAGCTGGGGGTGGCGGGCGGAGAGCGCGTCCGGGCGGAACGTGGTGGCATGGGTCGCGGTGAGCAGCACGATATCCGCGACCTCGGCGAGCGGGGAGCGCGGGAAGCTGGTCAACGCGATCGTGGTGGCACCGTGGCTGCCCGCCTCGGCGGTCATCTCGATCGTCTCGCGGGTCTGTCCGCTGTGCGAGATGCCCAGTGCCACATCGCCCGCGCGCAGCAGCGCGGAGCTCGCTAGTCCATTGTGGACATCGGTCCAGGCCCAGGCGGCCACGCCGATGCGGTGCAGGCAGAACTGCATCTCGGCGCCGACGAGTGCGCTGCCGCTCGCGCCGAAGATGTCCACCCGGGTGGCGGCGGCGATCGCTTCGGCGGCCCGCTCCACCTCGCCGAGGTCGAGCCGGGCGGCGGTGTCGTGCAGGGCCCGGGTGTCGGCGCCCATGATCTGGTTGAGGACCCGGTCCAGCGGGTCGGTCGGCTGGATCTCCCGCCCGCTGTCCACCGTCCAGCCGGCGGCCCGGGCCGCCCGGCCGGTCTCCCCCGCGATGCCCAGCCGCAGGTCGGCGTACCCCTCGAAGCCGAGCGCCCGGCAGAACCGGGTGACCTGGCTTGCGCTGCTGGCATTGCCGGTTTGCTGGAGCTTGTGGAGGCTGGATGGAGTCACGGGCCCAGTCGTCGCCGCGGGGCTTGCGCTGGCCGCCGGCGTGCTCGTTGCGCTTTCCAGCACCAACGGCGTAGCGAACATGTCCGTTGGCG
>JAEHDK010000433.1 GCA_016880465.1 Micromonosporaceae bacterium | reverse complement strand
GGCGGAGACCGGACCGCTGTCCGCGAGCTGGCTGTCCAATGTGTACCTTAACCCGGCCCGCGACGGCGCGGTGCTGCCGGTCCTGCACCTGAACGGCTACAAGATCGCAAACCCGACCGAGCTGGCCCGGATCCCGCAGCCGGACCTTGACTCGCTGCTGCGCGGCTACGGGTACGAGCCGTACGTCGTGGCCGGCCACGAGCCGCACCGGGTACACCAGGAGCTGGCCGCCACGCTCGACCGCGTGCTGGACCGGATCGCCGCGATCCAGCGGCAGGCGCGTACCACCGGGGATCTTACCCGGCCGCGCTGGCCGGTGCTCGTGCTGCGTACGCCGAAAGGGTGGACCGGGCCGCGCGAGGTGGACGGCAAGCCGGTGGAGGGCACGTTCCGCGCCCATCAGGTGCCGTTGCCGCACGTGCGCGAGAACCCGCAGCACCTGGCCCAACTGGTGCAGTGGCTGCGGTCGTACCGGCCGGAGGAGCTCTTCGACGCGACCGGCGTCCTGCACCCCGAGCTGGCGGCGCTGCCGCCGGTCGGGCCGCGGCGGATGAGCGCCAACCCGCACACCAACGGCGGTGCCCTGCTGCGCGACCTGATGCTGCCGGACTTCCACCGGTACGCCGTGCCGGTCGCCCGGCCGGGCCTGCCGGTGAGCGCCACCGGCGTGCTCGGCCCGTGGCTGCGCGATGTCATCCGGGCCAACCCGGACCGGTTCCGGTTGTTCGGTCCGGACGAGGTCGCGTCCAACCGGCTGGACGCCGTCTTCGAGGCGACCGACCGGGTGTTCGTCGCCGGCACCGAACCGACCGACGACCACCTGGCCCCCACCGGTCGGGTCGTCGAGGTGCTCTCCGAGCACCTGTGCCAGGGCTGGCTGGAGGGCTACCTGCTGACCGGCCGGCACGGGCTGTTCACCAGCTACGAGGCCTTCATCCACGTGGTCGACTCGATGGTCAACCAGCACGCCAAATGGCTCAAGGTGACCCGGGGCATCCCCTGGCGGCGACCGCTCGCCTCGCTGAACTACCTGCTGTCCAGCCACGTCTGGCGGCAGGACCACAACGGCTTCTCCCATCAGGACCCCGGGTTCATCGACCATGTGATGAACAAGAAGGCCGAGGTGGTACGCGTCTACCTGCCGCCGGACGCCAACACGCTGCTGTGCACGATGGACCATTGCCTGCGCAGCCGGCACTACATCAACGTGGTGGTCGCGGGGAAGAACCCGGAGCCGAGCTGGCTGTCCATCCAGGACGCCGACCTGCACTGCCGGCGCGGGGTGGGCATCTGGGAGTGGGCCGGCACCGAGGAGGGCGGCCTGCCCGACGTCGTACTCGCCTGTGCCGGCGACGTACCCACCCTGGAGACGCTCGCCGCCGCCGACCTGGTCCGGCAGCACCTCCCCCAGCTCAAGGTGCGGGTCGTCAACGTGACGGACCTGATGCGGCTGCAGCCGGACACCGACCACCCGCACGGGCTGCCCGACCGGCTGTTCGACACGGTGTTCACCGCGGACCGGACGGTCATCTTCGCCTACCACGGGTACCCGGCGTTGATCCACCGGCTGACGTACCGGCGGCGCAACCACGACAACATCCACGTGCGCGGATACCACGAGGAGGGCACCACCACCACGCCGTTCGACCTGGTGATGCTCAACGACCTCGACCGCTTCCACCTCGTCATCGACATCATCGACCGGGTACCCGGGCTCGGCGTGGCGGCCGGGTACCTGCGCCAGCGAATGGTCGACGAGCGGCAGGAGTGCCGCGACTACACCCGGCGGTACGGGGAAGACCCGCCGCACATCCGCGAGTGGACCTGGCCGTACGGAGGAGGACGATGAGCACCCAGACACCCATGGCCGCCACGGCGGCCCTGGCGGAAGCCGCCACCGCGGCCGTACGCGCGCCGTCGGCACACAACACCCAGCCCTGGCGGTGGCGGGTGGGCGGCGACGCGCTGGACCTGTACGCCGACCGCAGCCGCCAGCTGGCCGTCGCGGACCCCGAGGGCCGGATGCTCACGATCAGCTGCGGTACGGCACTGCACCACGCACGGGTGGCCCTGGCGGCCGCGGGCTGGGCGGCGACCGTCGGCCGGCTCCCCGACCCCGCGGACCCGGACCACCTGGCACGGATCACGGTCGCGGACCGCACCGACGTCACGCCGGCGGCCATGCGGCTGCTCCAGACCGTCTCCGTGCGGCACACCGACCGGCGACCGGTGGTCGAGACGGCGTTGCCGGACGGCGTGTTCGAACAGCTGCGACAGGCGGCCACGGCCGAGCACACCGGCCTGCACCCGCTGCGGCCGGACGACCTTGCCGAGCTTGCCGCGGCCAGCGCCCGGGCCAACGAGATCGGCATCACCGACCCGGACCAGCGCGCCGAACTTGCGCAGTGGATCGGCGGCGAGCGCCCGGACGGCACCGGCATCCCCGACTCGGCCCTGCCGGCCCGCCCGCCGCAGTCGGCCGTACCCGCCTCGGACTGGGGCCACCCGGGCACCCTCACCGTCGGTCCCGGCCACGACCTGCGGGCCACGTACGCCATCCTGTTCGGCCGCAGCGACACGACGATGGACTGGCTGCGTGCCGGTGAGGCGCTGTCGGCCCTGTGGCTGACCGCCACCGAGCGGGGTGTCGCGGTGTTGCCGCTCAGCACGGTGGTCGAGATCGTCGCGACCCGCGAGCGGGTCCGCCGCATCCTGTCCCGGCTGGACTACCCGTACCTCGTGTTGCGACTGGGCCTGGCGGCCCCGGACAAGCCAGCCCCGGCCCGTACGCCTCGACTGCCCGCCGAGCAGGTTATCGAAAGGACACAGTAGACAGTCCGGTCGGCACGTCAGGAGGTGCGATGGCGACGACCCCGTCGGCGCCCGTGATCGCCGGGATCGACGCGTCCGGGCACTGGCCGGCCGTCGTCGACTGGGCGCTGACCGAGGCCCGGGTGCGGCACCGCCCGCTGGTGCTGCTGCACGCCTACGACTGGGCGGTGCTCGCCCGGTACTTCGCCGAGCGGCCGCACGGCGCGGTCCAGGAGCTGGTGCACGCCAATGCCGTACGGGTACGCGACAAGGCGCTCGCCACCGCCCGCGGCGCGGCACCGGACCTCGATATCCAGGCGCGGCTGGTGGATGGCGGCCCGGCCCGAGTTCTCATCGACGCTTCCCGTACGGCCGCCGCCGTCGTCGTCGGGCACCGCGGTCACGACGGGTTCCCCGGTCTCTGCGTCGGGTCCGTGGCCACCCAGGTCGCAGCGCACGCGGCGAGTCCGGTGCTGGTGGTCCGGCCGTCCGCCGGTGCCGGCCCGAACGCCGGCCGGGTGGTCGTCGGGGTGGATGCCTCACCCCGGTCGGCCGCGGCCGTCGAGTTCGCGTTCGCGGAGGCGGCCCTGCGGGGGCTCGGGCTGACGGCCGTACACGTCTGGGCCGGGCTGCGGACGAGCGGCGCCCAGGAGCTGCTGCCGCTGGTCTACGACGCCAACGACGTACAGGACGTGCAGACCCGGGCGTTGGCCGAGGCGCTGGCCGGCTTCGCCGAGCGGTACCCGGAGGTCGACGTGCGGCGGATGCTGGTACGCGGCCGCGCCGCGCACGGGCTCCTGCACGCGGCCGACGGCTGCACACTACTGGTCGTGGGTACCCGCGGCCACGGCGGCTTCGCCGGGCTGTTGCTCGGGTCGGTGAGCCAGGCGGCGTTGCATCACGCCCCGTGCCCGGTGGCAGTCGTACGGAGCGGGGCGGCCGGCGCAGCGACCGGCGCGCCCCGGGCGGTGGCCGCTCGTGGCCGGTGACCCGACCGGGCCACCCGAACCGGCACGGCCGCCCCACGCTGTCCCGCCGCCGGTCCCGGGGGGCCGGGGCGGCGACCGGCGGGAACGGTGGCGGGCGGCCACCACCGAGATCACCGCGGTACTGCTGGGCGAGGTGCGGCGCACCGAGGCGCTGCGGCTGGTCGCCCGGCGCGCCCGTGAGGTGGCCGAGGCGGCGCTCGTCCTCCTGCTGCTCTACGAGGACGAGTCCGGCCTGCTGACCGTCGAGGTGGGCGACGGCGAGGACGACGGCGCGGTGGCCGCCCTCGTCGGCGTGGCGCTACCGGCGGAGGAGACCGGGTTCGCCGACGCGGTGACCGCCGCGGGGCACCTCGTCCTCGAGGACCTCGGCACGGCCGCCCAGTGGCCGGTCCCCATCAGCACCGGGAGCACCTCCGTCACCCCGCTCACCGCGTCCGGCACGCTGCACGGCGTCCTCGTCGTCGCGCACCGGGTCGGCCAGGCCAGCCAGGACGACGACATCGCGTTCCTGCGTACGTTCGCCGGGCAGGCGGCGCTCGCCCTGGAGCGGGCCCGGACGCAGGACGAGCGGGAGCAGCTGGTGGTGCTCGAGGACCGCGAACGGATCGCCCGCGACCTGCACGATGTGGTGATCCAGCGGTTGTTCGCCACCGGGCTGCAGCTGCAGACCGCGGCCATGCTGGCCGGCCGGCCCGAGGTGGCGAGCCGGATCAACGCCGCCATCGACGACCTCGACAGCACCATCCGCGACATCCGGGCGGCCATCTTCGAGCTGCGTACCCCGACGAGCGCCGCGCTGGGCACCGACGTCCGCGAGCTGGTCGACTCGGCCGCCGCCGGGCTGGGCTTCCGGCCGGCCGTCGAACTGACCGGACCACTCGACAGCGCCGTACCGGACGACGTCCGGCCCGACCTGCTCGCCGTGTTGCGCGAGGCACTGTCCAATGTGGTCCATCATGCGCACGCCTCGACTGTCCACATCGGAGTCCACCTGACCGACACCGGCCGGCTACGGGTCACCGTGCGGGACGACGGGATCGGCCCGCGCCGGGCAGCGCTGCGGGGCGGCCTGGCCAACATGCGGGAGCGGGCCGCCCGGCATGGTGGCGAGTTCGCCGTCCGGCACGGGACGGACCGCGGGACGGTGCTCGAATGGAGCGTGCCGTTGTAACGCGGGTCAGTGGCGGTCCTCGCCGCGCAGCCGGGTGGCGAGGACGGCGGCCTGGGTACGCCGCTCCAGGCCGAGCTTCGCCAGCATGCTGGACACATAGTTCTTGACGGTCTTCTCGGCGAGGAACATCTTCACCGCGATCTCCCGGTTGGTCAGCCCTTCGGCCACATGCTCGAGGATCCGCCGCTCCTGCTCGGTCAACGACGTCAGCTCCCGCGGCTCCTCCATCCCGTGCCGGATCCGCTCCAGCACCCGCTGCGTCACCGCCGGATCCAACAGCGACTGCCCCGCCGCAACGCGGCGCACGGCATCGACCAGATCCGTGCCCCGGACCTGCTTGAGCACATAGCCCGCCGCCCCCGCCATGATCGCCGCGAACAGCGCCTCGTCATCCTCGTACGACGTCAGAATCAGGCCCTTGATCGACGGGTCCACCGACCGCACGTCCCGGCACACGTCGATGCCATTGCCGTCCGGCAACCGGGCATCCAGCACGGCCACGTCCGGGTGCACGGCGGGAATGAGCCGGACCGCCTCCAACGCCGAACCCGACTCGCCCACCACCTCGACGTCCCGCTCGGCCGCCAACAAGTCGTGCAGCCCGCGCCGGACCACCTCGTGATCGTCGAGCAGGAAAACCCGGATCATCTGTCCTTTGTACCAACCGCCGGCGGCTCGCCGTACCCGGACGCCCGGCGCCGCGCCGGGTGGTCACGAGCGGGCCACCAGCGCGGCGAGGTCGCCGCCGGTCAGCACGCCGACGGGCTCGCCCGCGTCGTCGACCACGGCCACCGCATCCACGTCGGCCGCACACATCACGCCGGCCGCCTGCGCCACCGTCGCAGTCTCGTCGACGACGGCGGGCTGGCGGTCGACCACGTCCCGGACCCGCAGCCGGTCCAGGGCCGACGGATCCCGCGCCCAGGCGGCCACGATGGCCCGGTCGACGAGCACCCCGGCGAAGCGTCCGGCCTCGTCGACCACGACGAGGTGGCGCAGCCCGGTACGGACCAACTGGCGCAGCGCGTCCCCGAGGACCAGGCCGGTGGCCACCGTACACACCGGCCGGCTCATCACCGTCGTCACGTGCGGGGACACCCGGCGGACCCGGACGCGGCCGAGCCCACGCCGCCTGATCAGGTAGCCGGTCATCCACAAGCCTTTCCGTCCGACCGGGGGCGCCAGTGTTGTCCGTCCAGCATCCCGCGGTGCGCCGCTGCCCGGCAGGGCAGGGTTGCCCGAGGGGTCGGGACGTAAGACCCTGCTTCGCCATCCGCGGCCCGGGCACCGTGGTGGTGGAGACCCAGGAGGCGGTATGGGGTACGTCGAGCCATCGCCGGCGCCTGGTGCGGCGGTGAGCCGTACGAGGACGATCGCGGTCGGCGCGGGCGGCGGTCCGGCCGGCTGGCAGACGCTGGCGTGGGCGGTCGCGGAGGCGAGCAGTACCGGGAGCCGGCTCGTCGTCTGTCACGTGTGCCCGGCCGACTCGCCGCTGGCGAAGCGCGGCGACCAGGCGCCGCTCAGCGTGCTGGAGCTGACCGACCCGGCGCTTGCCCGAGCGGTCGGTGCCGCCCGCGGCGTCCTCGGCGCCCGGCGGGTCGACCTGACCATCCACACCGGACACGTCGGCAGAGCCCTCGTCGCGGTGGCCGAGCGCGCCGACCTGCTCGTCGTCGGTCCGCCGACCCGCGTCGACTGGGCGGCCCGGCCCTCGACGACGCACCACGTCGTACGCCACACGCCGGGCCCGCTCGTGGTGGTCCGGCCGCGGCGGACCTCGCCCGGCAGCCCGTTCGCCGGCCACGTCGTGGTCGGCATCGACGGCTCCCGCTCAGCGCGGGCTGCGCTCGGCTTCGCGTTCCAGTGGGCGGACGAACACCACCGGCCGCTGGCCGCCGTCCACGTCACCACCCGGGACCAGGAGGACGTCTGGTTCGACGAGCGGATGCTGCAGACCCACTTCACGGCCGAGCCGGCCGGTATGGCCCTGCTGGCCGAGGAGACCGAGCGGTGCCGCGCGGAGTACCCCCGGGTCGAGGTCAAGCGCGCGCTGTTCGGCGGCCGGCCGGCGGAGGGGCTGGTCCGGGCGGCCGCGGGCGCCGAGATGCTGGCGGTCGGCGACCGCGGGCAGGGGCCGGCGGCTCGCGCCATCCTCGGTTCGGTCGCGCACGCCCTCGTCACCCGCGCCGACGGTCCACTCGCGGTGGTCCACGCCGGCCCGCCGCTGGTGCCCCTGGCCGCCGGCCGGGTGTACGGCCACGAGCGGCCCGCGCGGCGGTGACCGTCCACAAAGGAGGCATGATGGATCGTACGGCGCACCCGGTCATCGTCGGCGTGGACGGCTCCCAGCCCAGCGTCGCGGCCGCCGACTATGCCGCCCAGATCGCTACCCGCCGGCAGTGCCCGCTGCGGCTGGTCCACGGGTACCTGCATCCGTTGGGGTACGGCGCACTCGGGTTCACCGCGTACACCCCGGCCATGCCCGACCCGCAGGCGGACGGGGCGGCCATGCTCGACGCCGTGGCGGCGGACGTGCAGGGACGGTACGCCGAGCTCGACATCGACAGCATCCAGCTACCCAGCGGCGGTGCGGCTGCCGTGATCGACCAGTCCCGCACGGCGGAGGTCGTCGTCGTGGGCTGCCGCGGTCTCGGCGGCTTCGCCGGCCTGTTGCTCGGTTCGGTCAGCAGCCAGGTCGCCGCGCACGCGTACGGTCCGGTCATCGTCGTACGGCCGGCGGAGCCGACCGCTGCGCCGCCCACCGCGCCGGTCGTGGTAGGCGTGGACGGCTCGCCCGGCTCCGGCCGAGCGGTCGAGTTCGCGTTCACCGAGGCCGCGTTGCGGGGCACCGGCCTCACCGCGCTGAGCATCTACTGGGCCGACCCGACCAAGGATCTCCGCCAGCCCGGCCCCGCGATCGACGAAGCCGCGGGCGACCGCGCCGACCAGCTCGTCACCGACTCCGTCGCGCCGTGGCTCGAGAAGTACCCGCAGGTACGGGTCACGACCGCGCTCATCCACCAGCTGAACGCCGAGTACAGCCTCGTCGAGGCGTCGCGCGATGCCGGGCTGGTCGTGGTCGGTGCGCGCGGTCGCGGCGGCTTCACCGGACTGTTGCTCGGCTCGGTCAGCCAGGCCCTCGTACACCATGCGCACTGCCCCGTGGCCGTTGTCCATCCGCGCGCCCACGAGCGCGAGGGCTGAGCGGTACGGCAGCGGTCAGCGCAGCTCGACCCGCTCGTCGGTGACCGCGCGCAGGTCGGCGGCGGCGGTGACGAGCAGCCGGTGACCCAGATCGGCCAGGGCACGGGCCGCGGCGATCTCGTCGCCGATCTCCGGTACGTCCGGATCCGTCGGGTTCACCCTCGCCTGGCCGGTCCCGGTCAGCTCATTGCCGATGTCGTCGTGCAGGTAGGCCTCCGCGTAGGTGCGCCCGTCCTGCTCGGCCACCAGGATGTCGACGGTCCAGCGCCGTGAGTCTGCCATCGGAGCCTCCTTCGGGGCGCCGCGCCCGCGGCATCCCCGACTCCACCCTCCGGCCGGCGCAGCCGGCCGGCCAGGGTCCAAGGTCCGCCGATCAGGGCCGCCCGGCGAGTGCCGGCGGGCGGTAAGCCGGCCCTGAAGCGAACGCTAAGTCTTCCTTAAACCGCACCAGGGGCGTGGTCCGCGAACCGGGCCGCCTGATATGACCATCCGGTGGACCGAATGACGGGCGCGACCACCCGATGGCGGGAGGTCGACACGCTGCCCGGCGGCTGGCCGTCGGTGCATCCCGGTCATCGGAGCGCGCCTGGCGCGGCCGCGGTGAGCCCCCCTCCGCCGCGGCCGCGCTTCTACCACCTGACGCCGCGCGAGCCGGTCGACGGCCGCGGCCTGCTGTTCGGCATCCTCTTCTGGTTCAGCCTGGTGGCCAGCATCGAGCTGTGGTGGCTGGACACCCCGACGGGCTCGCTCTCGGGTACCGGCGACGTGCTCATCGCCGCCGGGCGCATCACCGGCCTGCTCGGCGGGTTCGTGCTGCTGGCCCAGATCCTGCTGATGAGCCGGGTCGGCTGGCTCGAGCGGCACATCGACGCGCACGTGCTCATGTCGTGGCATCGCGAGCTCGGTGGCTACCTGGTGGTCGCCGTGCTCGCCCATGTGGTGCTCACCATCATCGGGTACGCCATGATCAGCGAGAAGTCCGTCTTACCCGAGACGTGGTCGATGGTCACGACCTTCGAGGACATGATCAGCGCGGCGATCGCGACCGGGATACTGGTCGCGATCGGCGTCCTCGCGATCCGCCGGATCCGCCGCGCGCTGCCCTACGAGCTGTGGTACTACCTCCACCTGGCGAGCTACCTGGTCCTGCTGCTCAGCTACGGTCACCAGTTCGCCGACGGGCAGGAGCTGGCCCGCGCCGGCTTCGGCCGCTGGTACTGGGCGGCCCTCTACGTGTTCGTGGTCGGGTGCCTGGTGTGGGGGCGGGTGCTCGGGCCCCTGGCGCTGAACCTCCGCCACCGGCTGCGGGTGCTGGAGGTGGTGCAGGAGGCGCCCGACATGGTGTCGATCTACGTGACCGGCCGCCGCCTCGATGAGATGCAGGTACGCGCCGGGCACTACTTCCGCTGGCGGTTCCTCACCCGCGGCTGCTGGTGGCAGGCGCATCCCTTCTCGCTGTCGGCCGCGCCCAACGCACACTGGCTCCGGTTGACGGTCAAGGTCGTGGGCAACCACACCCAGGATCTCCAGTACCTCCAGCCGGGGGTACGGGTGTTCGCCGAGGGACCGTCCGGCGTGTTCACCGCCAGCCGGCGACGTACGCCGCGGGCGCTGCTGATCGCCGGCGGCAGCGGCATCGCACCGATCCGGGCCCTGCTGGAGGACCTGCCGCCCGGGACCGTCGTGCTGTACCGTGCCCGCGACGAGGACGAGCTCGTCTTCCGGGACGAGCTCGAGCAGCTCGCCGACGACCGCGCCGCGACCGTGTGGTACGTCCTCGGCGCCCGGGACGATCGCGATCCGCGGCATCTGTTCACGCCGCGCGGGATGCGCGAGCTGGTGCCGGACATCGCGAGCCGGGACGTGTACCTGTGCGGCCCGGAAGGACTCGTCACCGCGTCCCGCAAGCTGCTCAAGCGCCTGCAGGTGCCCAAACGGCAGATCCACATCGACTCGTTCCAGTTCTGACCCGGAGGTTTGTCGTGCGCCGCGTCACCGCCGCCATCCTCGGCACCATCGCCGGTACCGCCCTGCTGGTCGGCGCGAAGGTGGGTACCGGGTCGCAGCCGGACATCGGCCTGCTCGCCGACGACCCGGGCGACGGCGGGCCGGCCGAGGATCCGGCCGCGAGCGCCCCCGGGCTGGCGCCGTCGGCCGGCACGAGCCTGGTGGCGGGGC
>JAEHDK010000432.1 GCA_016880465.1 Micromonosporaceae bacterium | reverse complement strand
CCTGGGCGCGTGGTACGCCCGCCGCACGCGCGTCACGCTCGGCCGCTGGCGGCGCCGGGTCAGCGGCCGGAGCTCGGGCTGATGGCCAAGCTGGGCGCCGCGATCGGCTGGTCGTACGCGCTGACCGCCGGCCGGGTCGGCGCGTCCACGGTGGTCACCTTCGTCCTTGCCAAGCTGCTGGGCCCGACCGAGTTCGGCGTCGTCGCGATGGCGCTGCTGTTCCTCACGATCGCCCAGACGGTGCTGCAACAGGGGCTCGTCTCGGCGATCGTGCAGCGGGAGAAGCTGACCGGCGACCACCTCGACGCGGCGTTCGCGGTCCTCATCATCTCCGGCCTCGGCATCGGCCTGCTGACCGCCGCAGCGAGTCCGTTGTGGGCGCTGGTCAACCGGGAGCCACGGCTCACCGCCGTCTGCCTGGCGCTCGCACCGCTCGTCCTGATCCAGGCATTGACCGTGGTACCGGAGGCGGTGCTGCGCCGCGAGCTGCGCTTCAAGTCGATCGCGATCCGTACCCTGATCGCGGTGTTCGCGAGCGGCGTCGCGGGCGTCGCGCTCGCGGTCGCCGGGGCCGGCGTGTGGGCGTTGGTCGCCCAGCAGCTCGTCAGCGCGGTCGCCGGCCTGGTCGTCCTGTGGGCGGTCTGCCCCTGGCGCCCCCGGCTCACCCGCGACCTCAAGCCGATCCGCGACCTGTGGCGGTTCTCCGTGCACTCCGCCAACGCCGGCCTGGGCCTGATGCTGAGCACCAAGGCCGACCAGCTGTTCACCGGGCTGTTCTTCGGCCCGGTCGCGGTCGGCATCTACCGGCTGGCCGGCCGGCTGCCGGACATGCTCGTCGACGTCACGGTCCGGTCGTTGCAGCAGGTGGCGTTGCCGGCCCTGGCGCGGCTGCAGGACGACCGGCGCGCGTTCGCGGCCCGGCTCACCGAGCTGCAGCACATCGGCGCGGTGGCCGGGCTGCCGCTGCTCGGCGTGCTCGTCGCCGTCGCCCAGCCGTTGATCGGGCTGCTCGGTCCGCAGTGGTCCGGCACCGCGATCCCGCTGCAGCTGCTCTGCTTCTACGGCGCGACCAACGTGTACGGCGTCCTGCTCGGCCCGGCGCTGCAGGCGATCGGCAAGCCGGGCCGGCTCGCCGCGATCGCCTGGGGCCGCGGGCTGCTCGGTGTCGCCGTGTTCGTGGTGGTGGGACTTCTCGCCGTGCCCGGGACGGCGGTCCGGCAGGCCGGCGCGATCGCGCTCGCGGCCATCGGGCTCAACCTCGTACTGACCGCGGTCGCCGTACACACGACCGTCCGCCGTACGGTCGCCGGCTCGATCACCCGGTTCCTCGTACCGACGCTGCCCGCCGTACTCGCCGCGGCGGCGGCGGCCGCGGTCGGTTGGCTGCTCGGTGGCGCGTTCGGCCCGGTCGCCGGGTTCTTCGTCAACGGCTGCCTGGCGACCGCTATCGCCGCCGCCCTGTTGTGGCTCACCGACGGCCGGCTGCGCGCGATGGTCCGCGCCCGGCTGGCCCGCAAGCTTCCCGAGCCGGTGGAGCAGCCCGCCTGACTCGGTCGGCATACCGATCACGCGGGCTGCGCCGTACCGGCACCGGCTGGCTCGGCCCGCGTTTCCAGCGCGACCGCCCGTGCCGCGATGACCGCCAGCCAGCCAAAGAAGGTGGCCACCAGCGCGCGCTGGAGCAGACCGGTGTAGGGCCGATCGTCCCCGGCGACGACGAGGACGACGAGCCAGGCCGGCACGAGGATCCCGGTAATGACCGAGTACATACCGTACCCCCGCCAGGTCGGCTCCTGCCGGAACCGCCGGGCGAGGACGAAGCACGCCGCGATCACCGACCCGACGACGACCACGAAGGCCAGACCGTGGATCGCGCCGGACGTGGTGCCCTGCGCCGCATCCGCCTTGACCGGGTAGTTGGCCGGATCTGTTCGGAACACTCCGCTGGCCGCCAGACCGAGCCCGACGAAGCCGACGAGCAGGGGTCCGAAGATCGAGGCTCGGCCGGTCGGGAACAGCCGACGCAACCCGGCCGCGAACGCGATCGTCAGGACACCGACGACGATGAAGTTCGTGCTCTGCACCCAACCGCGCTCGCCGAGCGCGAGTTCGCTGATGAAGTGCCGCCGCGCGTCGTACCCCGGCTTGGTGGCGCCGTCGATGATGACGACCAGCCAGAACAGGACCGGACCCAATACGCCGGCGGCGACCAGAAGCGCGCTGCCTCGCTTGCCCATAGCCCCTCCGCCGAACGCAGACGTACCGTGCCGCAAGAATGCTGGAGCTCGCGGCGATGGTCAAGGGCGTTGCGGTTGCGGGCGGCTTCCGCGAACCGCCGGATGTACTCCACACTTGCCGCAGGCGAACCGACGGCTATCGGAGGCGGAGTGAGCGGGATCGACGCGATCGGCGGTACCCCGGTGGTACGGCTGTCCAGTGCGGACGGTGCCGAGGTCTGGGTCAAGCTCGAGGCGGCGAACCCGACCGGCTCGTACAAGGACCGGATGGCGCTGGCCATGATCGAGGCGGCCGAGCGCGACGGCCGGCTGCAACCCGGACAACCGGTGGTCGAGTACACCGGCGGTAGCACCGGTTCGTCGCTGGCCTTCGTCTGCGCCGTCAAGGGCTACCCGTTGCGGATCGTGTCGTCGGACGCGTTCGCAATCGAGAAGATCCGTACGATGCGCGCCTTCGGCGCCCAGGTGGAGCTCATCCCCAGCCCGGACGGCATCACGCCGGAGCTGATTCCGGCCATGATGCGCCGGGCCGGTGAGATCGCCGCGCAGACCGGGGCGTTCTGGACGGACCAGTTCAACAACACCGACATGATCGAGGGCTACCGGCGGCTCGGCGAGGAGCTCCTCGAACAGCTGCCCGGACCGCCAGCCATCGCCGCGTTCTGCAGCTACGTCGGTACCGCCGGATGTTTTCTGGGGGTCAGCCGTGCGCTGCGCACGCGGCTGCCCGCGCTGCAGCGGGTGGCGGTCGAGCCGGCCGAGTCGGCGGTACTCTCCGGCGGCTCGCCCGGTACGCACCGGATCGAGGGCGGCGGCATCGGTAGCTGGCCGCCCCAGCTGCACCCCGAGGACCTCGACGAGGTAGTCGCGGTCCCGCAGGACGACGCATTCGCGCGGGCCCGCGGGGCCGCCCGAGCCGACGGGATCTTCTCCGGGCCGTCGACCGGCGCCAACCTCGTGGCGGCCGCTGGGATCGCGCGCCGGCTCGGCGCCGGCCACCGGGTCGTCACCCTCCAGGTGGACAGCGGCCTGAAGTACCTGGCCGGCAGCCTCTACGACTGAGCCCAATGCTGATACCGCGCCTGGTCGGGGTGCGCCCGGCCGGCCGGGTGACGCTCTAGGCTGTGCGGATGACCGACCGCTCGTTTGCCGAGCGCGTCCTGGCGCTGTGGGACTTCCGCGATCCGGCCGGGTCGCAGGTCCGCTTCACGGAGGCGGCCGACACCGAGCCGGATCAGCAGCTCCGCCAGGCACTGCGGACCCAGGTCGCCCGGACCCAGGGACTGCAGGAGGCGTACGCCGCGGGTCACGCGACCCTCGACGGGCTCGGCGACCCGGCGGACCTCGCGGACGAGCCGGCCGTGCGGGCTCTGCTGGAGCGGGGTCGCCTGTACAACTCCGCTGGCGAGCCACCGACGGCGGTCCCGCTGTTCCAGGCCGCGTACGAGCGGGCCGCGGCCGCCGGCCTGATCGGGCTGGCCGCGGACGCGGCCCACATGCTCGCCATCGCGCTGCCGCGGGAGCAGCACGAGCTATGGGCCCGCCGCGGCCTGGCGATCGCCCAGGGGTCGGCCGACCCGCTCGCCATCAGGATGCGCGCCGCATTGCTGAACAACCTGGGCTGGACGTACGCCGACGAGGACCGGTGGGCCGACGCGCTGCCGCTGTTCGAGCAGGCCGTCGATGTCCGCCGCGGAGCCGGCGACGGGTGGGGTCTGCACGTCGCGCGGTGGACCGTGGCGCGGGCCCTGCGCGCCCTCGGCCGCCACCAGCAGGCCTTGGCCGAGCTTCGCGAGCTGGCCGCGACGGCCGATGGCGCCGGCGACACCCACGTCGCCGCCGAGATAGCAGCGAACGAGCAGGCCGTCGCAACCCCACCGGAGCACTGACGGCGAATGGCCCGCTGCCCGAAGGCAACGGGCCAGGTACCGGGTTCGGCTCAGCTCGCCGGGCGGAACACCACCGCGGTGCCGTTGCGCAGCACCGGCTGGTTCAGCGTGTACTGCAGCGCCACGTCGCCGTTCGCGTTCTCGATGCCCACGGTCGCGCCGTCGCCCTGCTCGCGGGTGTTCGTCGAGATGTCGGCGTAGTTGACCGCGATCTCGCCACCCTCGCTGATCACGATCTCCATCGTAAGGTACGACGACGTCCGGTAGACATTCGTGTTGCGCCACTCCACCACGAACTGCCGGTTGGGCGCGGTGCCGACCAAGGCGGTGCGGACGGTGGACGTACCGGCCTTGACGACGAGGTCGTCCCAGAACCCGTAGACGGCCGCGTTCGGCGTGTTCGGGTCCGGCAGCGCGACGTTCGCCGGGACCGGCAGCGTGCTCGACACGAACGACAGCCAGCCATTGGTCGAGACGTACGCGGTGTTGTACGTCTGGCCGTAGAACGTCACCGGGAAGGGCAGTGACACGGTGTTCAGCGCATCGTCCCCGGTCAGCGGGAGCACGGTCTGGTCGGCCGGCACGAACGGGCGCGATTGCGTAGCCATCGTGTACGAGCCGGCCGAGGCGAGCGCCAGGTTCACGGTCCGTACGCTGCCCGGGTCCACGGTGACAGTGGCCGAGCCCGCGAGCCCGCCCGGTGCCGAGGCGGCCACCGTGTACGAGCCGGCCGGGACGTCGGCGAACGCGTAGCCGCCGCTGGTGTTGGTCGTCGTCGATCGGCCGCCGGGGTTCAGCGTGACCGTCGCGCCGGCGATCGGCGCGGTCGTGGCGGCGTTCGTTACCGTGCCCTGGACCGTGCCCGCGGCCGGCGGTGGGCCGCCCGGCGGGGTGTACACGACCGCGGTGCCGTTGCGCAGTACCGGCTGGTTCAGCGCGTACTGGATGGCCACGTCGCCGGTGGCGTTCTCGATGCCGACCGTCGCGCTGCTGCCCTGCTCCCGTGTGTTGGTCAGGGAGATCTCGTTGTAGTTGACGACGATCTGGCCGTTCTCGTACAGGATGACCTCGGTGGAGAGGTAGCTGGACGTCTGGTAGACGTTCGCCAGCCGCCACTCGACGACGAACTGCCGGTTCGGCGCGGTACCGAGCACGGCGGTGCGCACGGTCGACGTACCCGACTTCACGACGAGGTCGTCCCAGAACGCGTACACCGCCGCGTTGGGCATGGCCGCACTCGGTACGGCGGAGTTGGTACCGGCCGCCACCGACGGCTGCGTGAACGACAGGAACCCGTTGCTCGACACCCACGCCGAGCTGAACGGCTGCCCGTAGAACGGGAAGCCGAACGGCAGCGACACCTGGGCCAGCGCCTCGTCGCCGGTCATCGACAACACCGTCTGGTCGGCCGGTACGAAGGCCCGGGTCTCGGTGACGCAGCTGTACCCGTACGCGTCGGAGCAGGTCGGTGCCGAACCGGTGTAGGTGGCCGTGTACGTGGCCGGGGTCGCGGGGGCGACGATCACGTGCGTCTGCGCGCCACCGTCCGACCAGGAGCCGAAGGTGTACGTGGTGGTGCCCGCGGTCTGCGGCGTCGGCGCGCTCACCGAGTTGGTCGAGCCCTGGATCACCGTCCGGGTGAACGGCGTCGTCTGCGTGGTGGGGCCGACCGTGAGCTGCAACCCGCTCGGCGAGCTGGCGAAGCTCAGGTTCACCGTCTTCGGGTCGAGGCGGCGGACGACGTTGTGGGTGAGCCCCTGCGCGTCGGTCGCGATCAGCTCGAGTTCGAGGTAGGACGGGTACTCGTGGTCCGGCGCCGCGAACGACCCGCTCGCCACGCCGTCCCACTCCTGCAGGAAGTGCGTGTGGCAACTGTCCACCGCCGGGCAGTGCTGCATCCGCAGCTTCCAGTGCAGCGCGGAGGCGGGCAGGGTGCCCTGCTGCGGGTCGGTGGCATGGCCGCTGAAGCTGACCGTGTCCCCGGCCGCCCAGGTCAGCGACGCCGACGGGGTGTCCATGACCGCGGTCGGCGCGCTGTTGCCCGAACTGATCACCACGGTCTCGCTGTCGCTGACGCCGAGCGTGTCGGTGACGGTCAACCGCGCGGTGTACGTACCGGCGGAGTAGACGAAGCTCGCGGTCGGGCTGGTCGAGTCGGTCGAGCCGTTGTCGGTGAAGTCCCACGCGTAGGTCAGCCGGCCCTGGTCGATCGGGTCCGGGTCCGTCGACGACGTCGCGCTGAAGTTCACGGTCAGCGGCGCCGCGCCGGACGTCGGCACCGCGCCCCGCACCGCGGTCGGCGGCTGGTTGCCGGGGAAGTACCGGACGACCCGGACCGTACCGCCGCCGAGGTCGACGTAGTACAGCTCGTTGCCGGGGCCGACCGCGAGGTCCACCGGGCTGGCCGCGCCGCCGACGAACGTGATGATGTTGCTCGGGCTCGGCAGCCCGCCGGCGGTGCTGGGCTGCATCGCCCAGATGCACCCGCGCGAGTAGTCGGCGAAGAACAGGGCACCGCGGTACGCGGCCGGGTACGGCCCCCCGCCGGTCGGGTAGAACGCCGCGCCGGTGACGGACGAGCCACCCCCGGAGCCACACCCCTGGACGGCGACGCCGTGCTGGTACGTGAAGTAGGGCGCGGTCTGGCCGGCGCCCGAGTAAAGGCTCTCGCACAAGTTCAGGTTCGCGTTGTCGTAGCTGGACATCCGGCCCGCACCCTCATAGCACGGCCACCCGAAGTTGGTCGCCGTGGCCGCGGTCGGGTCGACCAGCCGCTCCACGTCCTCCCAGGTGTTCCAGCCGACGTCGCCGACCCAGGCCTCGTTGGTACCCGGGCGGATCGTGAACCGGAACGGGTTGCGCAGCCCGTAGGCGACGATGCGCCGGGCATTGAGATCGGCCGACGCGGCCATGGGGTTACCCGGCGCCCCGGCGCCGGTGGTCGGGTCGAGCCGCAGCACCGCGCCGTTGAGCCCGGTCGGGTCGGTGGTGGTACGCACGTCCTGCGAGCGCAGCGCACCACCCTCGGCGGTCGGCGGTGTCATCGCGCCACCCGGCGGGTCGCCGCACGGGTTGATCGGGTTGCCGAGCTGCCCGTAGTCGGTCGCGCTGAAGCTCGCGCCGTCGCCGCCGGTCACGTAGAGCATGCCGTCCGCGCCGAAGTGCAGGTCCCCGATCGAGTGACTGGGGTACTGCTGGCACCAGTCGTGGATCAGCACCTGCTCCGTACCGGTCATCACGTTGCCACTGGCCTGCAGCTTGGACAGCCGGCCGGTCACCACGCAGGCGCCGTTGTTGGCGTCGGGGCAGACGTCGTGCCACACCGGCGCGGTCTGCCCGGGCGGGGCGTCGTACGTGTACAGCACGTAGACCCACGGGTTGGCCGGGAAGTTGGGCGCCAGTGCCATGCCCAACAACCCGCGGTCCCACTGATTGTGGACGTTTGTGGACAGATCCGCGAAAACGGTTGGGGTCTGGTCGGCCAAATTGTCGAAAACCTTGATGAGTCCACCCTTTTCCGCCACAAAGATGCGGCCGTCTGGGGCAAACTCGATGTTCGTCGGCTGGTTCAAGCCGGAGAACACGACCTTTTCCTGAAAGCCCGTCGGGAGTACCGCGGCGGTCGCGGACGCCTGGCTGACGGCCGGGCCCAGTACCCCAGCGACCAGCACGCTCGCGGCGGCGCATCGAATGCCACGCCAACGAAGGGACACGGTGACCTCCCGCACGGCGGAACGTAAACCTGAAACTGATTCGGAACACCCGCACGCGTGCCTGCCCGCGAGCGGTGCGGCATAAGTTGCGCCAGACTATCCACATCTGCCACGCCACAGTGTCGGGTTCCTGACGCGCGGATGGCAAGGCCGGCTCGTCCAGCAATTCGCACCGGTCAGTTAGGCGCGTTACGGGTTCTGCTGTCCACATTGGATAGTAATGCAGGGAGAATGTAATAATGCTGACACAGCTCGGTGCGAACGGGTACTTGCCGCCGGCCGGGCCGGTCCAGCACTGTGACGGATGGCGAGACCGCTGGCGCGCCGTGGCGGCGACGGGTCGCGACCTTGACGGCGGCGAGGGGAGACGAGGTCACGGTGGGCAGCGCTGAGGGTCGACACGCCGCCCAAGCCAAGCCGCGCCGCAGCGGCCGCCGGCCACACATCGTCATCCTCGTGGTCAACCTGCCGCCGGAGAAGGACCGGCGGGTGATCCGTGAGACGCAGGCCCTCGAGGCGGCCGGCTGCCGCGTCACCGTGATCGGGCCGCGCGGGCAGTCCGGCACACACACTCTTCCGGGTACGCGCGACGCGGCCATCCGCTCGTTCCGCCAACCGTTCGCGGGCGCCGGCATCGTGTCGTTCGCCCTGGAGTTCTGCTGGGCTTTCCTCGCGGTCTGCACGCGGCTGCTGGGCGTCATGCTGCGCAGCCGGGTCGACGCGGTGCAGGCGTGCAACCCGCCGGACGTGTTCTGGCCGGTCGCGCTGTTCCTCCGCGTGCTGCGCCGCCCGTTCGTCTTCGATCACCATGACCTGAGTCCCGAGCTGTACCAGTGCAAGACCGCCGAGCCCAACCGGATCGCGCTGCGGGTGCTGCACCTGTTCGAGAGGCTCTCGTGGCGCTGCGCGTCCGCCGTCGTCGCGACGAACGAGTCGTACCGGGAGCTCGCGATCAACCGGGGCGGCTGTTCGCTGGAGCGGGTCGTGGTCGTACGCAACGGCCCGTCGCTGGCCGAGGTCGCCGCGGCACCCGAGGTGCCGGCACCCCGCGGTACCGGATCGGGCCCGGTCGGCGCGCCCGGCCCGGGCCGGCAGGTCGTCGCGTACGTCGGCGTCATCAACGCGCAGGACTGTGTCGAGATCGCGGTGCTCGCCGCGGAACGGCTGGCCGAGCTGCGTGGCCGGGACGACTGGCAGCTGGTCATCGCCGGGGACGGCGAGCGGCTGCCGGCGATCCGCGAGCTGGCGGCCGAACGCGGAGTCGACGACGTCGTCCGGTTCACCGGTTGGCTGGAGCAGCACGAGGTACGCGCACTGCTCCGTACGGCGTGCGTGGCCATTCAGCCGGACGGTCCGAGCTTGATGTCGGAGTTGTCGACAATGGCAAAGACCGTAGAATACGTCGCTTATGGTGTTCCAGTAGTATCCGTCGATCTCCGTGAGGCGCGGCGCACCGCCGGGGACGCCGCCATCTACGTGCCGACCGGTACTCCGGACGAGTTCGCCAAGGCAATAGACCAGCTCCTCGGTGACCGGTCCGCGCGTGCCATGATGCATGCAGTCGCCGTTGAGCGGTTCACCACCAGCCTGGCTTGGGACCACCAAGCGGAGTCGTACATCCGACTATGGGGCGGATTGCTCGCCCACCGCAACGCACGTTACAACTCGCTGAGATCTTCGGTGCCAGTCGGCGAGGTGGCCGAACCGAAACGCTGAAGTCCTCCCCGCCTAGACCAAGCTGCCTCGAAGGGCCGAATATGGATCTTCTCGACCTCATCAAGCTGGTGCTGCGCCGGTGGTACGCGGCGATGCCGGTCGTCCTCGTCACGATCGTGGGCACGCTGGCCCTCGGCAGCTCGATCCGGCCCGAGTACAAGACCTCGGCCGCGGTGGTCCTGGTCCCGCCGACGACCCAGGTGGCCGCGCCGGCCGCAGGGCAGAGCCCGCAGCCGGGCAACCCGTGGCTCCGGGTCGGTGAGGACCAGATGGCCCAGGCGGTGCAGTTCTCGGTCGAGAGCCACGACGCCCGCGCCCAGGTCGCGGCCGCCGGTGGGGATCCGGCGTACGAGATCGGCCTGGTGACGCGCAGCTCCATCATGACGATCGACGTGACCGCGCAGACCCCGCAGGCGGCACTCGCGACCGTGAAGGCCGTCATCGGCCTGATCCAGAACGAGGTCTCGTCGAAGCAGAAGGACTACAAGCCGAAGCCGGGCGAGGAGATCACCACCCAGGTGCTCGACCCGGGCGACAACGTGACCGCCTCCCGGTCGAACGTGCTGCGCGCGCAGATCGTCGTTATCGCGCTCGGCTTCCTGCTCGCGACCATCTGCGCGGTCGTCGTCGACGCGGCCTACAAGCGACGGTCCGCGGGTGGCCGGCTGGCCGGTCGCCGGCACGCCGGTCGCGAGGCTGCCACCGGCCAGGCGACGGTCGCCGGCGCCGGCGGCCGGCCCGG